>CAZMVD010000050.1:0-26871 GCA_964569425.1 uncultured Phycisphaeraceae bacterium | reverse complement strand
CATCCAGCCATCCGTCCCGCCATACTCACCCATGGAGTTTCGCGTGATCTCGATCGCCCCGGACGCCCACGACCCGGTCACCCTCTGGTGCCGGCGTGATTACGTCGAGGAGGAAGTCAAACGCTTCGGCGCCCCCGAAGGGCTGATCAGTTTCGCCTTCGTCAAGTGCTCCACGCAGGACGATCTCAACCGGTTCCGCGTGGCCATCGATGAACTCTTCGCCCGCTCGCCCGACGAAACCAAGACCCAGGACGAAAAGTCCTTCATGAGCGATTTCATCACCCAACAGTTCGACCTTCCGCGTAACCTCACGATTCTCTCTTGGGTCACCGTCTTTGTGGCCGTCATGGCCGCCGCCAACACCATGAGCATGAACTTTCGCGACCGAACCAGCGAACTGGCCGTGCTCAAATCGCTGGGCTTCAGCGGCTGGCTGGTCTTCAGCCAGATTCAACTGGAGAGTCTCCTGCTCAGCCTGACCGGCGGACTCATCGGAGCAATGGGCCCTTACATCGCCTTCACGCACACCCCGCTCCGAGATTTCACTGTCCCGCTGATTCAACATCTGGAGGTCAAACCGATCGTTTGCGCCGAGGCCTTACTGATCTCCCTGTTCATTGGCGTGGCCGCCGCCGCGTGGCCCTCGTGGCACGCGCTGCGCATGACCGTCGTCTCCGCCCTGCGCAACATGGAATAAACTGTTTCGGAGTTCAACATCACGCCATGCCGCTTCCCCTGACCTACAACTGGCGCAATTTGATGGTACGCAAGCTCAGCACCACGCTGACCCTCATCGTGGTGGGCGTGCTGGTGCTCGTACTCACCGTACTGCTCTCCTTCGCCGCCGGAATTCGCGCCTCCCTCAAAGCCAGCGGTTCGCCGCTCAACCTACTGGTGCTCAAGCCCGGGGCCACAGCCGAAAGCACCAGCATCATCCTTAACGAGGAGGTTCAACGCATTGTCCAGGCGCCGGGCATCGCGCGCGACGCGGCCGGCCGCCCCCTGGTCAGTCCGGAAATCTGCGTTCAGACCGTCCTGCCGCGCCGAACCGCCCGCCAGACGCCCGCCAACGTCGCCGTCCGCGGCGTCGAAGATCTCGCCTTTCAGATACACAGCGAAATCAAGGTCGCGCAAGGGCGTCGCTTCGAACCCGGCGCACTGGAAGTCATCGTCGGTGAAGCGGCACGGGAGCGCTACGCCAACCTCGACGTGGGCGGGCAGATCTCATTGGGAAGGCTCAGCAACCGGGTATTCGCGGTCGTCGGTACATTCACGGCCAACGGCGGCGCACTCGAGAGTGAAATCTGGGCACCACGCTCCATCATAGCCGACGTCTATCTCCGTTCCCTGGTATCCAGCGTCGTCGTCCGCCTGGAGAGCGCCGACCGTCTTGACGACGCCATGGACTATATCAACGGCCCCACCGTCAATCTCGAAGCCCGCCGTGAAACCGACTACTACGAAGAACTGACCTCCAAGACGCAGGAAATCGTCATCCTCACCACCATCCTGATTGTCATGATGGCCGCCGGCGCCGTCTTCGCCGTGGCCAATACGATGTACGCCGCCGTCGATGGTCGCCGCAAGGAAATCGCCATGCTGCGGACCATCGGCTTCTCCCGCGGCGCCATCATGGCCTGCTTTCTCATGGAATCGCTGATGATCACGCTGATCGCCTGCACCGCGGGCCTGCTTGGGAGCCGATTCTTCGCGGGTTCCCGCCAGGATTTCCTCTCCGACACAACCTGGACCGTGCTCGCCTACGAACTTCGACTCACCCCGCAGATTCTGCTGATCGCGCTTTCGGTGGCGATGTTCGTCGGCGTCGTAGGCGCTCTCGCCCCCGCCCTCCGTGCCTCGCAAACCCGGATCATCGAGGCCCTCCGCAGGGGTTGACGGAACCGGGACCCCTTCAAGCTTCGCCCTTACCGACCGGTTTGGGATCACTATAATCTGATGCGATGAGTTCTCCGCCCGACATTCGCGCCCAGCTTCAGGCACTCTCCATCCCCAAGGAAAGCCGGCCGCCTGCCAACAGCAGAAACACCCGGCGCCACGCATCACGCTGGTGGATCGTGATTGTCGCCGTCGCACTTGGCGCCGCGGCCTGGGCGGCGCTGGTCGGCCGCGGACAATGGGGCGACCGGTTACATTCACTGGTCACATCTGCCGCGCCCCCTCCGGACATCAAACTGGTGACCGTCGTCCGCCGCACGCAACCGCCCGTTCAACCCGTACTCACCGCCACCGGAAAGATCGTCTCCGACCACGAAGTCCAGGTCGCCACCAAAGTGTCCGGTCAGATCGTGGCTTTGTATTTTGAACAGGGCGACCGCGTCGAGAAGGGACAAGTACTGGCCCACGTCGAGGACGTTCTCTATCGCGCCCGCCGCGATCAGGCCGCCGCCGAGTTGCAGCGTGCCAAAGTCAATCGCGAGTATCAGCGCGTCAACCTCGCCCGAGTGGCCAGCCTCTCGGAGAACGCCAGTGCCGCCTCGATCGAGTACGCCGACGCGGTGCGCGCCGCCGACGAATCCGAGGCCAATGTCGCCGCGACCACCGCCATCCTCGCCGCCGCCCAGAAGGCGCTGGACGATTGTGAAGTCACCGCGCCGATCGCCGGCGTGATCCTGCAACGCGCCGTCGAAGTGGGCGATTTCGTCTCCGCCGAAGGAGGACGCGGCGCCAATGCCAACGCCCTGTTCGCTTCCATCGCCGACATGACCAAGCTCCGTGTCGAAGTCGACGTCAGCGAACTCGATATCGCCCGCATTCACAAAGACATGCCTTGTCTCGTCATTCCCGACGCCGATAAGAGCCTGCGTTATGCCGGCCATGTGATGTGGCTCGACCCCGGCGCCAACTACTCCAAGGCCACCGTCCAGGTCAAAGTTCGTATTGAAAACCCCGATGCCAGGCTTCGCGTGGAGGGCTCCGCACAGGTGGCGTTCCTGCCCCAACCGCCGGAGGAACCGACGATCACGTCCGCGCCGTCACTCTGGATTCCCCGCTCCGCCGCTCGCAAAGACCCAACCGCCGGCGACGTCGTCTTCGCACCTCAGGACGGCATCCTACGCCGTATTCAGGTAACCCTCGGTAAGACTTCCGCGGACCAGGTGGAAGTGCTCACCGGCCTGACCGAGGGACAGACCATCGTCGCGGAGGCGACAGGTTCGTTGCAGGACGGCCAGAGGATGCCCAGGTGACCCGAATAGCGCGTGCTTCGAGAGAGCGTTCCAACGCCTGTTCTTGCAATACGTTACGTGGTGATAATTTGTTAGTGTCGATAATACCGTCACTCTCGCCCCGCTTTTCGGCATTCGTGGTTGCGGTTCAGGATTTATCCTTTGACAGCACCGCATCCCCGGTATAGAAAAGTACAGGTCATTGGGCTTCGCAACGGACGCGATCGCCCATTGGCTCGACCTCATCAATGAGGGGAGGAACGGGGATCATGCGACTGACGAAATCGACATCTGGCCTTTGGGTTCTCTCTCTAGGTTTGTTGGTCTCGGCAAACAGCGCCGCGGCGCAACTTGTCGGCATCGACCGCGACACCGGCAACCTCTACGAAATCGCAACGTCCGATGCCTCGCTCTCGCTGATCGGTTCGACGGGCATTGCCGCACCCGGTCCTTACCTCGGCAGTTTGGAGTTTGCCGCCGACGGCTTTCTGTACGGCGTAACCACCTCCGCCAACGCCGCGTTGCCCACCCTCTACCGAATCAACCCGACCAACGCCGCCACCGTCCCGGTCGGCACGTTGGGGGTCAGTGCCTTTGAGGGTGGTTTGACCTTCGACGGACAGGGCACGGCCTATGCCACCAACAGTGGTACATCCGGCAGCGCGCTCCTTTACACGTTGAACATGGGCACCGGCGCCGCTGCGATCGTGGGCACGTTGGCGATCGCCGGGCCGGGCGGCACTTCGATTAGCGCCGGCTACGATATCAATGGCCTGGGCACGCGCAGCGATGGCATGCTGGTCGGCATTGATCGTGTTTCTAATTCGCTGTTGCTTATTGATCCGACTACCGCCCTGACCACGCTGCTCGCGCCGCTTGGGCCCACCGCCGGTGGCATCGGCGGACTGGTCGTCAACGGCAACGTCGGGTACTTCGTCACGGCGGGGGTCAACGCCGATACGCCGGGTACCAACGAACTCTACTCGTTCGACCCATTCACCGGCGCTCATACTGCCATTGGCATGTTCGACAACAATCAGATTGTCAACGGTTTCAGCGGACTGGCCTACATATCGGAGCCTGCCTCGGTGGCGCTGCTCGCGTTCGGCGCGTTGGCCATGTTACGGCGCCGCAAGTAACCAGGGGGTATTCATTCCTTCGTGATCAGCTCGCGGAGTTTGCGCTTAAGGATTTTCCCGGTCGGTCCGGTCGGCAGATCCTCGTGTACCTGTATGCTGCGCGGCACCTTGAACCCCGCCAGCGACTTCCGGGAAAACTGACGCAATTCCTCTTCCGTCACCGTCTCCCCCTTGCGCGGGATAACAAAAGCACAGGCACACTCGCCGCGCAGCGGGTCCGGCATGCCGATCACCGCTACCTGCAAAACCGCCGGGTGCGCTTCCAGAACCGCCTCGATCTCCCGCGGGAACACGTTCTCCCCGCCGATGATCAACATTTCCTTGGCCCGGCCGGTGATCACCAGAAACCCGTCACCGTCGATATGTCCGATGTCTCCAGTGCGAAACCATCCCTCCGCGTCAATCACCTGCCGCGTCTCCCCTTCGCTGCGATAATAGCCCTTCATCACACCAGGGCCGCGCACCAGAATCTCCCCGTCCGCGCTTCCGCTAAGCGGTCTGCCTTCCGGATCGACAATGCGTACTTCGACGTGGCGGATCGGCCGGCCCACCGTCCCGTCGCGAAAATTGGTCGCCGAGCAGGCCGCGACCACCGGCGAAGTTTCCGTGAGCCCGTATCCCTGACGCAGAGAAACCCCGAAACGCTCTACGAACCCTTCACGCACGCTTTCCGGTAGCGGTTCTCCGCCACTGACCGCCAGGTAGATGGATGAAAACTGCGCAGGCGAGGCCGACTTGGTCTTCAGCATCGCCGCATACATGCTCGGGATGGCCATCACCACCGTAACCTGCTTTTCGGCAATCGTCTTGATCGCCGCCAGCGGATGAAACCTCGGGATCGCGTACACGCTGGCGCCCAGCGCAATGGGAACCAGCACGTTCGCCGTCAGGCCGAACACGTGAAACGGCGGCAGCACATTCAAGAACACCTGCTTCGGAGGAATCTCCAGCGACGCGATCGTGTCCCGGCAATTGCTGTGCAGGTTGCCATAGGTCAATTCCACACCCTTGGGCATGCCGGTCGTTCCCGACGTATACAGAATCACCGCCGTGTCATTCGCTCCCACCCGCGCCACCGGCGGCGTGCGCCGCAGGTAAGACGCCATCCAACGTCTTTTCAGTCCCAGGTCTTCGAGGTACAGCGCCCGCGCCGGAAGCCGGCCCGCCAGTTCTGCCAGCGGACGAACTGTCAGAATCACATCCAGCCCCGCATGGGTCACCACCGGTGCCAGTTCTTCGGCACTCAGCAGAAAGTTGAGCGGCACCGCGACCCGGCCGCTCCACAACACCCCCATCAGCGCGCCGGGAAAGGCCGACGATGCAGGAAGCATGATCCCCACGCGCGGACTCGCCGATGCGCCCTGTACCACTTCGCGGAACACCCGGGACAGCCGCAAGAGTCCGCCATAATCCAGCGCGCGAATGCCGTCATCCACCGCCGGAACCCGCGGCGACCGCCGCGCCGTCTCCATCAGCATTTCCACAAGCATGAACGCGCTTCCTGATTGATCTCTACCGTTCGCCCGACCGTGACGACGCAGCCTAGAAGCAGGGCACTTGCCTGTCCACAGACCCCATGGCCGATTTATCGGTCCGCAGCCGCGCTTCCCCGGCCAATCGCACGCCGCGCTCCTCCTTCACGATAAGCCGCCGCTTGGTGCCTACCGATATACTCCTTGTCGTTCACGTTTAGTGAAAGGTCGCTTGATGTTCCGGAAATCGCCTCCCTTGTCCCGCATTCGCGTGCCCGCGCGCCCGTGCGAGGAATTGGCCCGGCTTCTCAAAGAATACTTCTCCGCGGAGCGCGAAATCCGAAAGGGAGTCTGCCTGCTCAATGCCGGGCGTTTTGACGACGCCGAGAAGATCTTCCTCGCGGTTCAGCGCCTGGGAAACTTCCATCACTCGCTTCCCGCCTTTCTGGCCGCCTGCCTGGTCGGCCGCAAGGAGTTCGATCAGGCAGCAAGTGCTTTCGCACGACAGGCGGAGGCCGACAAATACAATCCCACCCCCATGATTCGCCAGGCCCTCAGCCTCTGGTCGGACGGCCGCCGCTCCAACGCCGTACAACGGCTCCGCGACGCCATCCGCACCCAACCCGAGTGTGCCGAACTGCATTTTCAACTGGGAACCCTTCTCACCGGCCTTGATCAGCATGAAGAGGCGGAGTTGCGTTTTGTCCAGGCGATCACGCTGGATCGCGCTCACACCGAAGCACAAGTAAGTCTGGCGCTCTGCTATGGCCTGCGCGGCGGCGCCGGCGAAGCCCTGGCGCTTCTGCAGCGCGCCCAGCGCATGCGCCCGCTCGACGCCCGAATCAACCTCCTGCTGACTCAGGCCGCTCGTGCCGTGCAGCAGCAGGGGCAGGTGCCGTTTACCCGCGCCGCCATGCCGGAGGAAGATCCCCAGGCCGACGCGGCCGGCATCGCCGAATTGTCCCGGGTCATCGAGCGCGAACCCGATTTCGTCGACGCCCTCCTCGCCTTGTCCACCGACACGGTGGACGACCGTGTCTTTGCCATCCTGTTGACCACCATTCGCGCCGCCCTGGAGCGCCAGCCCGAACATGCTGAGTTGCATTTCCATTGCGGTCGCGTGCTGAAAAAGCTGGGCCGACCCGACGAAGCCATCGACGAAAACGAACGCGCCGTTGCCTTGAACCCCAGGTTTACCCGCGCACTCATCGAACTGGGGAACCTCTATCATCAAACCGACCGTGCGCGCGATGCCGTCGACCGCCTCGAACAGGCCGTCGCCGCCGGCGCAGAGTACGCCGACGTTTACTACCTCCTGGGCAAGCTGTATCGTCAACGCGGCGACCTCTCTCGCGCACGCACTGCGTTTCAACGTGCCCTCACCCTCAACCAGCGTTACCAGGCCGCCCGGACGGCACTGGAAACCCTGCCCGTTTGACGTCGGCTGGAGTCCAATGTCCTACCTCCTCGAAATCATGGGGCGCGGCCTGATCGCCGAACTGCATCTCGCTTTCCGCGAACTGCTGCACGACGACGGACGCTACTCCACGCAGGAACTGCGCCGTTGCGCCCAGGAAGAGCCCCACGCCGCCGATCACCATTTTCGCCTGGGGATTCGCTTCCTCGCCGATCGCCAGCGCGAGTCGGCCCGTGCCTCGTTTGAACGCGCGCTCAACTGCGACCCAACGCACCGCACCGCCGGACTCGGCCTCGCCTGCACACTCGACGAACTCGGCGAAACCCATGCCGCCGCCCAGCGCTTGCGACGCGAAGTGCAACTCCACGACGAGCACGACGCCGCCTGGTTCGCCCTCGGTTTCTGCTGCGAGAAAATCGGCGACACCGACGCGGCGGTCACCGCCTACGAAGCCGCCATCGATCTGAACCCTCGATTGTGCAACGCCCACGAGCGGCTGGCCGCCATTTATCTCCGCCAGGACCGCGTCCCCCTGGCCATTACCCACTACGAACAACTCTGTTTTTGCATCCCCGACGACACCTCGGCCTCATTGACCCTCGCCAACCTGTATCTCCGCGCCGGCCGATTTGATGAAGCGGTTCGCCGCTTCCAATTCGCCATCGCCGCGGATCCCGAAAACTGGGAAGCACGCGAAGACATGGTGGCCGCGTGTGTGCAGGCCGGCCGACACGAACAGGCGGTCGACGTGCTTCGCGAACTCATCGCCGAACGGCCCGAATGCGCCGACCAGTACGTGCGCCTCGGCGACATCCTCAAATCGCTCGCGCGCGACGACGAAGCTTTTGCCGCCTACCAACAGGCGGCCAGAATCAACCCGGCGTTCCTCGAAGCGGTCGTCAAGGTCGGTACCGGCCACCTCCGCCGCGGGGACTACCTCGAAGCCGTCGAAGCCTTCACGCGCGCGGTCGAAATCAACGACCGCATCCTGGCCGGCTATGTCGGACTCGGCGTCGCCCAACAGGCCGCCGGACAGGCTGAGGAAGCGCTGGCCAGTTTCGAGATGGCCGCCGGCATTGAACCCAACAGCACGCTTCTTTTCGCGGAAACGGCGCGCCTGCAACTGATGGTGACCGCCAAACAACAGGTCGATCGATACCTTGCCCCCGTGGCCATTGCCGAGCACCCCCTCGCCGCCCCGGACCGCCGCATCGATGAACTGCTGGCTCGACAGATCGACTCGCTTCGCAAGGCCCTGACGGCGCATCCCAACCATGCGGACCTGCATTATCGGCTGGGCCTGCTCCTGCGGCAGACGGGCGACTTGCAAGGCGCGATCGGTGTATTCCGCGCCGCCACCACCATCAACCCCAATTACCTCAAGGCGCTCATCAAGCTGGGATTGGCCCAAAGAGAAGTCGGCAATGACGACGAAGCCGTACGCTGCTTCCAGCGTGCATTGGACATCGACCCCGAAGCCGTTGACCTGCATTACCAACTGGGCCTGATCTTTGCCGACCGTGGCCAGTTCACTCGCGCTGTCGAACAACTGGAAATCGCTTCCGCCCGGCATCCCCGCCAGTTGGACTACACCGCCAACTTGGCGCTGAGCCTGCAGGATATGGGGTTGCTCGACCGCGCCACCGCCGCATGGCAAACGCTCTGTCATACCACGCGCGCCACCCCGGCGGGCAAAGATCTTCTGGAAGAGCTGGCCCGTACCCCGCCGGTCGTTTGAAGCGCTGCGCGTCGCCGAACCAACAAGCAGAGTGTCCCGGCGCTCAAAGCATCCGCGCACCGCCCATCAACGCCCGTCGCCGGGCGCCGCTTCCCGACCTTCCGCGGGCGCCGGCGAACCAAGGTCAAGCAGTCGTCGCACATGTTCAGCCGTGGACTCCGGCGCCCCTACAGCGCGCAACACGCCCGCGCCATCCAGCACGTACGCCACCGGAAGGGGATAGGCGCGCATCCGCTCGAGCGACAGCCGATTGTCTTTGGCGTCGACGATTTTCGACCGCAACGCCGACTTCTCCTCGCTTCCGGCCCGCCCATCTTCCACGCATACCGCCAGCACGGCGACCCCCGGATCAGCCAGCGGACCCTCCGTCGCCCCTTCCGGGGCGGCGGGCCCATGGTCCGCGCAGGCACGCAACAGCAGCACCAGCACCTTGCCCGAAAACGCCCCACTGTCGAGCGTGCCGCCGTCCTGGGTGCTCAATGTGACCGGCAGGGGCTTTCCCACGTGTTCAGCCCGCAGCAGTTCGTCGCGCGCGTTTCGCGTGGCGTCGTCGTCCGGAAATTCTTCCAGCAAACGGCCAAACTGGGCCACGGCGCGCTCCCTGGCATCCATTTCCAACAGGTTGCGCACCAGGCTCGCATGAACCACCGCCCGGCGGGTCGAACGCGGATGATCCTCCAGATACGCCTCATACCGCTCGACAGTTCCCCGCAATTGCATGTCGCGGGGCATGTTCTCCCGCCGCGCGCCCCAGACAAATGCCTGAATGGCGAAAAAGTCGTTCTCCGCCGCCAGCGTGGCCGACGGCTGGCTGCGGGTGATTGCCTTCGTCAGGGACAGCAGTCTGTCCAAGTTGGCGTCATCCGTGCGCGCCAGGAATGCCAGCGCCCGCAACCGGGCAAGCACCGCTTCTTCCAGATCGTCTGACGCGGGAAACCGTTCAATCAAGGCGTCGGCATAGGCCAGAATCCAACGCTGTTGCACTTCGCGCAGCAACCGCTCCGCCTCCGGTCGGCCCTTCCCTTCGAGCGGGATCGAAACACGACGCAGCGCCGCCAGCAGGTCCTGCTCGGTCGCATTGTCCGCGATCACCGGCAGGGCCTCCGCGGGAATGCCGTCCGCCGGTCCTGGTTGTGCGAGAGCCCCCAGGTTCGCCATCAGCACCACACAGGCTCCGGCGACTTTCGCAATCATCAATCTTCTTTTCATCGCCACGCTCCCGTCCCCTGCCCACATTCGTCGTTTGCACGCCGGTCACATCTTCAGAACCAGCGGCTCCTCGATCGTCCATCGTTCGACCAGCTCGCGGTCCACTGAAACACCCAAACCTGACCCCACTAACCTGGGCGGCCGACCCGCCCATCCCGGTCGCAGCCCAGAGCGGCACACGTCCCCCCCAGTGCCCCAACCGCACTCACCCCACTCCACCCAGCGAATGCCCGGGCAGACTTCAAGAAACCGTACGCCCGCCCCAGCCAACAGACTCGTTTCCATCGCAGCGCCGCCAAGCAATATACCGCGATCCTCCCGCCGCGCCACAGCCGCCAGCCGAAGCGCCGGGATCAGGCCGCCGCACTTGCAGATGCCAATGCGGTAAACCCCCGTTAGTCCCAAAGCCGACAGCCGCGCGGCGTCCGCCATGTCCACCAGCGACTCATCGAGTATCAGCGCTCCGTCAAACACGTCCCCAAGGATGGGCAAATCCTCCTCTGATCCGCGCGGCAATGGCTGCTCCAGCGCCGCAATGCCCAGCCCCGCCGTCTCCGCAATCCAATGCAGCGCCTCCTCCTTCGTCCACCGCCCTTCGGCGTCCACACGAAGCCAGGCCCGTTCCTGCAAGATCGGATGTTTGAGGTAACCTGCCGCCGCCTCGATACACGCCAAATCGCTTGCGTCGCCCACGGCCAATCGAAAATCGCGCACCCCAAACCAGTACCAACGACGCAGCGCACGCAAGGTCGCCCGCGGGCACTTTGACTCTAACGAAACCCCATAACGAACCCGCGATTCGTTGTCCGGCCGCCCAAAACCCGGCAGCCCCATCCAGCGCACCACGTCCTCCACGCCGCGGCGGCACGCGCGCAGCACGGCATCCAGCAGCGCCAGCTCCACCGCCGCACGCAGCGCACGAACCTCCACGCCCCGCTCGTCGTGCGCGGGCAGCGCCTCAATCGCCTCCAGCGCCTCCGGCAAGCTCGTCGCGTGAAAGGATAACAAACGCGGTCCGAAAACGTGCGTCAACGTCCGTTCAATCGTCGACACCGACGTGCTTCGGGCTTCCACTCCACCCGCCAGCTCCCCGTATCCAGCCGTCCCGCCCCGCAACTCCACGCAGATGATCGTGGGATACCAAGAAGGGGTACCGACAGTCGATCGCTTCCCGCCGCCGCGCGCGGCAAGCCTCAACGGCGTGGCCCGGATGCGCTCCACGACCAATGAATTCACCGAAC
The DNA here is from genome assembly GCA_964569425.1 of uncultured Phycisphaeraceae bacterium. Classification (GTDB taxonomy): domain Bacteria; phylum Planctomycetota; class Phycisphaerae; order UBA1845; family UBA1845; genus JACQXM01. The sequence goes on along the minus strand of CAZMVD010000050.1, from coordinate 15,470 downwards.
CACTCCGGCCCCGGCGCCGCTCCCCGTGGGCCTCCTGTCCTCAGGCCGGCAGAACCCCGAAACTCAGCCGGCGCTGCCTGAGGAGACCGATGAGCACCTCGAACAGAGTTGAGATGAATCCTCACCCCAATGTTCGCACTCCGGCGTCCCCGACTCAGTCAGGCTATTGTCGAATGGCTCGACTCGCCGCTCTCCCCATCACTTCCCGTTCGGCGGAAGAGCACCAGCGCGACACCGATCAGACCCACCGACATCCCCATGACCCACGGGCGCGTCGGTGCATCGCAGAACACCGCGTCATAAGGAAAGTCGGGCAATCGCCGCGTCCATCGCGCCACCCATGCCGGCGGCGCTACCGCCTCAGGCACAAATTCCTCGCCCTCTCCCTCCTCGACCACCGCAACTTCAACCGCGATCGCCTGTTCGCCGGGGCGTTGAAAGTTTAGATCGCGCTGCGCAAACCGCGCCACCACCGCCGGGTCCGAACGCATCGCCTCCAGCAACCGCTGGTGATGCGCTACCTCACGCTGCACCGTCGCCAGGCGATGCGCTTCCGCCTGTTCCGCCAGGCTCAGCGCTTCGAAGGCGCGCCACTCCGGCAGCAGCACACACGGCGCAAACGCCCCCACCCCCAGCACGATCAACAACCAGAAGACCACCGCCCCGCCGCCGCCGGGACGCTTTCGTGTCAAAGGACGGTCACTCATGGTCCCGTCCCCTTTCGGTTCCACAATCCCCCGCCGAACTCCGCCGCATCTTCCAGGTGATCCTCTATGCGCAGCAGCCGATTGTATTTCGCGATCCGATCGCTGCGGCATGCGCTGCCCGTCTTGATCTGCCCCGCGTTGGTCGCCACCGCCAGGTCGGCGATCGTCGTGTCCTCCGTTTCCCCGCTGCGATGGCTGATCACCACCGACCACCCGTTCCGCATCGCCAGATCCACCGCCGCGAACGTCTCGGTCAGCGTCCCGATCTGGTTCACCTTGATCAGAATCGCATTGCCCGCGCGCTGCTCAATCCCCCGTTTGAGCCGTGCCGTGTTAGTCACAAAAATGTCATCACCCACCAATTGCATCCGCTCGCCCAGCCGCGCCGTCAAAGCCTTCCAACCCTCCCAGTCATTCTCCGCCAGTCCGTCCTCCAGGCTGCGAATCGGATAGTTCCGGCACCAGCCTTCCCAGTGCGCGATCATCTCGTCCGAACTGACCAGCCGATCCGGCGCCGACTTGAAGAACCGATACTTCCCCGTCGCCTGGTCCCACATTTCCGATGTGGCCGGATCCAGCGCAATGAAAATGTCCTTCCCCAGCTCGTACCCCGCCGCCGCCACCGCCTCGACCACCACCTCCAGCGCCTCATCATTCGACTTCAGACTCGGCGCAAAGCCCCCCTCGTCGCCCACGTTCGTGCTGTACCCGCGCTTCTGCAACACCTTCTTCAACGCATGGAAACACTCCGCCCCCATGCGCAGCGCCTCGCGAAACGACGGCGCACCCCACGGCTGAATCATGAACTCCTGAAAATCCACGTTGTTGTCCCCGTGCTTCCCCCCGTTGAGAATGTTCATCATCGGCACCGGCAGCACATGCGCCCGCGGCCCGCCCAGGTACCGGAACAAAGGCAACGCGCACGACTGCGCCGCCGCCTTCGCCGTCGCCAGTGACACCGCCAATATCGCATTCGCCCCCAGCCGCGACTTGTTCTCCGTGCCGTCCAGTTCGATCATCGTCGCGTCCACGGCTTCCTGGTCCGTGGCGTCCAGACCCATCACCGCTTCGGCAATCTCTCCATTCACGTTCTCGACGGCGTTGAGCACCCCCTTGCCCCCGTACCGTCCCTTGTCCCCGTCGCGCAGTTCAACGGCCTCGTGCTCCCCGGTCGACGCGCCCGATGGCACCGCCGCCTCCCCGCAACTCCCGTCCTCCAGCACCACCGACCCTTCCACCGTCGGGAATCCGCGCGAATCCAGAATCTCCCGCGCTGCCACGTGCACAATGGTCGTAGACATGATGACGTCCCCTGCTCGGTATCGTCCCTATGGTCGTGTTAGTATCGGTCCGCCGCTTGCAAATGCTCCATCGCGCCCGCTCTGGTTCCCTTCGCGCACTATAAAATCACCCCGCGCACGGTCAAGCTGAGGTCGCCGGCCGCGGTTTGCTCAAAATCCCCTGTTCCGGGCATAATAGCCCTTGTGGAGACTCTGCTGGCCGCCAACCGTGTGTGTGTCGAGTTCGACACCGTAATCGCACTGCGCGACGTCTCCTTCACTCTCGACGGCGGCCAGCTTCTCGGCCTCGTCGGCCCCAACGGCGCCGGCAAGACCACGCTGCTCCGCGTCCTTGCCGGCCTTCAGCCCCCCACCCGAGGTCTCGCCACAATCATGGGCCGGCCCGTGCTCGGCGCCGAGGAAGTCGTCCGCCATCACGTCGGTTTCGCCCCCGATGCGCCCCCCGTCTATGAAGACCTAACCATCGATCAGTTCCTCCGCTTCATTGGCGCCGCCTATCAATTGGACCGCTCCGAAGTGGACGAACGCATCGAGTTCTGGCTCGAACAGCTCTGGCTCACCGAAAAACGCCACGAGACCATCAAGACCCTCTCCCGCGGTATGCGCCAGCGCGTCACCCTCGCCCGTTGTTTTCTCCCGCGCCCCCACGTCATCCTTCTCGATGAACCACTCTCCGGCCTCGATCCCGCCGGCCGTATCCAGCTTCGCAAAGTGCTGGGCATGCTCCGCGAACAGGGATGTGCCATGATCGTGTCATCGCACATCCTCACCGATCTGGAGGAGGTCTCCACCCACATCGCCATCATCGAGCACGGCCGCATCCTCCGCTGGACCGCCGCCCACGCCATGCACGACCGCGCCGACGCCCGTATTCGTTACCGCCTTACCGCCCTCGACGCCGCCGACGCCGTCGCTGCCCGCCTGCGCGGCGTCGAAGGCGTCGCCGAAATCGCCGTCAGCAACGGCGCCGTCGAGTTTGACTACCTCGCTGAGGATGCCGCCGCCGCCGCGCTCCTCCGCCGCCTGATCGAACAGGATCTGCCGCTCACGTCCTTCCATCGCGTCCGCGCCACGCTGGAAGAGGCGTACTTGAAATCGGGCGTAAAGCAGGTGGATTAATGCGCGAACGCTGGCAAAGCCCGTTGCCCCTCTGGACCGCGCAGGTCGACCTCCAAGGCGGCTTCGGCCGCCTGATCATCATTGCCATCCTCTACGCCGCCGTATTCACCGTCGGCCTGCTCTTCTTCCGTCGCGTTTTTCGCGACGATCCGCTGTCGGTCGTGGCCGCCAACATGGCCAACTTCGTCTTCGCCGCCCAGTACTTCGCCCTCTTTGTGGGCGGGTGCAACGCCGTCTACCGCGCCATGCTCCGCGACTACGAAACCCGCATGTTGGAGTCGCATCGCCTCTCCCCCCTCTCAAACACCACCGTCGTCGCCGGCTACCTTCTCGGCCCGCCCATGCGAATGCTGGTAATCTTTATCGTCAACCTCTTCATCGGCGGCTTCCTGACCGGCCTGGCAGCCATGCCCATTGACATGTGGGTTCTCGGCAATCTCCTGCTCCTGCTCGTCGCGGTGAATCTCTGGGCCATGGTAATCTGTGCCGGCTTCCGCCCCGCCAAGCCAATCAACCCCGTCCCGGTGCTCTTCGTCCTTTCCCTGGCCCTTGTCCCGGTAGCCATGCTCCCCGGACTTGGATTGGTGTCAGGAATCTACGCTGCCTTTGCGGCCGCCGGGGTAATGTCCGGCGCGATAACACTTCCCGCCTTCGCGTCCATTGGAATGGCAATCACAGCCGCCGTGTTGTCGAGTTTCTGGTTTGCCGCGGCCGCCGCCAAGTACCGCCGACCAGAGCTTCCGACGTTGAATGCCCTGCGCGGAACCATCTTGCTTGTTCTCTGGCTGTTTGCGGCACTGTTGAGCATGGTAGGACTTGCAGCAGCGCAATCGCAGACTGCGACTTATGTCTCACCGTTCATGGCTGAATTCGAAGATCTGTCTCCGGCGCAGTGGATCGCCACTTTCCTTACTTCCCTGCTCGTCGCCGCCGTACCCATCAGCGGCGCCGTCGCCTGCCGCCTGCTCATCCGCCGCGGTTCCGCCGTCCGAGGCTGGCCCGATCGCGTTCCCGACGTCGCCGTCACCATTGTGACCGGCGTGCTCATCCTCGGATTGTCCGCCGGTATCGGGAACAAAGTGTGGACCGTTGTCCTCGAAACCCGTTCCGCCGTGGCCGATGCCCCGAAAGACGCCGCGCGTATATGGCTGGTCACCGCGCTGGTCGTGTTCCTCACGCTCTTCACTCTCCGCGGCTTGTGCGTCATCGTTCATTCCCTGCGCGCCAACGCCGCCCGCATCGCGGTGACCGTACCGCTCCTGCTTCTGTGGTGTTTGATGCCCCTCGCTGACCTGGCACGCGTTCATCACTTCAGCACGCCCGCCAAGCCGCTCGACTTCTCCGCCCTGTTCGACGCCTCTCCCGCCGGCGCCCTCATTACGCTCTGGTTCGACCTTCAGCTCCCCCGATTCGCGGGCCTGGCGTTTCAGGCTGCCACGACCGTCTTCATCACCGCTCTGGGCCAATGGGTTTGCCGCCGACGATTCCCCACCCGCGCCGAAGGGCCCCTGCCAACCCCGTGGCCGCATGCCGAGGAGGCATAGGCGCGCCCTTTACAATCAGTGTCCATTTGGCTATAGCTATGTCGTCATTGCCCGCGCCGCGCGGGGCCGGGCAGGACCCCAACACCGCCGAGGAGGTTTCGCCTCATGCTCCGCCTCGCCGCCCGATCGGCCGTACTGGCGACTTTTGCGTTCACTTCCTGGTGCGCCGCCCAGCCCTCGCCGCCCGCACCGCCGCCCGAAGCGCCTCCAGCCGATGCCCCGGCCGAACAACCCGCGCCCGCGCCCTCGGCCCCCGCTAAGCCTCGCCCCGGCCCCAAGTACCTCAACCTCCGCTACGACGAGGACTTCTCCTACCTCGACGAACCCGAAGGCGCTTACAAGCTGGACTTCTTCGACCCCATCAAGAACATTCGTTTCGGCAATGACTGGCGCCTGACCCTCGGCGGCGAATTCCGCTTCCGCATGGAGTCCGAAACCAACCGCGCCTTCGGCGCAACCGAACCGGCCAACGACACGTTCCAGCTCTATCGCTACCTCGTCCACGCCGACCTCAAGTACCGCACGCTCTTCCGCGTGTTCTTTCAGGGCATCGCCGCCTTCGACGAAGACCGCGACCTGCCACTCCGCCCCATCGACGAAAACCGTTGGGACGTGCAGCAGTTGTTCTTCGACGTCCGCCTCTTTGGAGAAGCCCATCCCTGGAGCTTGCGCATCGGGCGCCAGGAACTTCAGTACGGCAAGGAACGTTTCGTTTCGCCCTTGGAATGGGCCAACGTCCGCCGCCGCTTCGACGGCGTTAAGCTCTTCGCCCGCACTGAATCGTGGGACCTGGATTTCTGGTATGCCAAACCGGTGGTCGTCCAGCGCAAACAGCGCGACCGCTACGACGAAGACGTCGACTTCTACGGCGCCTACATCACATACAAAGCCATCCCCCGCCACGGGATCGACCTTTACGCCTTGGCCATCGACGACATCGGCAACCGCACCAACCCCAACGGCCGCGCCGGCGACCGAAACATCTACACCCTTGGCACCCGCTTCTGGGGCAAAACCGCCGATTGGGACTACGAAGCCGAATTCGCCGGCCAGTGGGGCAAATGGGCCGGCGACCGCGTGCATGCCCTCAGCGCCGCCCTCGACGGCGGATACACCTTCACCACTACGCCTCTCAAGCCGCGCATCGGCCTCGGCTTCGACTGGGCCTCCGGCGACGACAACCCATTCGATGGCAAGGTCGGCACCTTCGACCAGCACTTCCCACTCGGCCATGCCTACTTCGGCTACCTCGACCTCATCGGCCGCCAGAATATTCTTGCCGCCAACGTCAACCTCTCCGCCTGGCCGGTAAAGGACAAGGTCCGTGCCGCCGCCGCTTTTCATTCCTTCTGGCTCGATGCCAAATCCGACGCGCTATACGATGCAGGCGGCGTCGCGCGTCTCCGCGACCCCACCGGCCACAGCAACCGCCGCCTCGGTCACGAACTCGACCTCACCGTGTCCTGGCAGATCGATGTGCACTCAGCCATTCTGCTGGGCTATTCGCATTTCTGGCACAGCGAGTTTATCGGCGACCGCGGCGGCACCCGCGACGCCGACTTGTTCTATGTTCAGTATGCATTCAAGTTCTAATGCGTTGAACGTCGATGGCACGTAATTTGCTTGGAATTCCAACGTCAGGATGAAGAACTGGGGAGAAACCCGATGAAACAAAGACGTGTTCGTTGGACGACCATGCTGGCCCTGCTGGCCGGCGGATCGAGTCTGCTGTCCTGCTCCGGAGAAGTGTCGCGCGAGTTTCGTGACGCGCTCATCACCGGCGCCACCAATTTCCTTACCTCGCAAACGACCCAATGGCTCACCGAAGCCTTCGCCGACGACGAGTAGCGCCCGCCCCGGCGGGAAAACTGCGCGCTCGCTCCACGTTGCGCGAAGCGTCGAAGGCAGCCCGCGCGGATGCCCATGCGCCGGTCATCGTAGAGCCGCCCCGCGCCGCACCCGCCGCAATCCCGCCAGCGATACGAACATCGCCCCGAACATCAGCGCCCCCACCGATCCGCACATCTGCCCGAACACCGACCCCACCGGCCCCCCTGCGTTGTTTGGGTCGATCATCGACGGCAAGGTTTCCCGCGGCGCTCCGACGACGAACGAACCCGCATCTTCGGTAACCGCCCACACCGCACCCATCGACGGGTCCACCCCGAAATCCCCCGCCTGCCGCGTCGCCGATCCCGCCCCCCGGTTGTTCGTTCCCACCAGTTCGTACTGACCGGCCGCGTGGCTGAATCGATGCAGCCGCAATTCGCTTTCCGCCAAAGCGCCAAGATCCTCCGCATAGTAGTGCAGTGCCACCACCAGCAGCGTATCGGCCGTGATGCCATTCGCAGACACCGTCACACCCCCGCCATAGCCGATCTCATCCCGCAATCCGGGATAACCCGGTGTCACGCGCGCCGCGGCGTCCTCGGGCAGCTTCTCAAAAACAAACCCCAGCGATGCGTCAACTTCCAGCGACGTAGCACTCAGGCTTACGCCCGCCCGCTCCCGGGCCGGATCGGCGATTCGCACCTGCGTTTCACCCTCCCCGCCCAGCGTCGCCTCCAGCGCCGCGCCCGCCGGCATTCCGCTTACCGATAGTGTCAATGTCACGTCACCGCTGCTCAACACCGCCTGCAGCGCGTCGGCGGCCGCCATGGTCAGCACCGCGTCCACCTCATCACCCGGCCCCGTGGCCGAAAGCGTCAATGCGTCCGAGCCGTCCGCATTGCTCACCGTCACATACACCGCCCCGAACTCGTCCGCTTCCATGACCGCCGTCTGCCCCAGGCTCGACGTGAACGTCAGCGCCCCGCCGCCCCGCCCTGCCACCGGTTCCAGATAAACCGTCTCCGCGCGCACCGCGCCGCTCATCGCCGCCAGACCCGCAATGATCGCGCCCCAACTTCCTTTGCCCATCATCAACTCCTTGTGTTACCGGTGCACCGGCGCAAGCCCGGCGGATTCCGCAGCACAACGGTTCTGCTGTCGGTGGGGGAATGACGCAGCGCGCGCCCCCACTTGTCTATCGGTTCAGATTCAGCCGGGAATGACGCCCGCCCGCCTCCGTCGCCGTCCAACGTCTGAGAATTCCGCCGCTTCGGCACGGGCACCCGACGCCGGCGTTGACGCCATCCCGCCCGCACACTAAAGGTGCCATAATCAAGCGCCTGGCGCGCCGCCGACGCGTACCAATGCCGTCACCGCGAGTTCCCGACGTGGAGCTGGTCTACTATCCCGTCAATGAATTCGAACCTGCCATGAAGGGCATGGTCATCGGCGGGCTGGGCATTACCCACGTCTTTGTCGCGCAGTTCGCCATCGGCGGCGGCATGTTGATGTGCTACTTCCAGTGGCTGGCCCAGAGCGGACGCCTCCCCGTCGCCCGCCGCTTCCTGGACAGCTACTTCAAGTTCCTGGTCCTGATCAGCTTCGTCTTCGGTGCCCTCACCGGCGTGGCCATGTGGTTCACCACCATCCAGATCAGCCCGCGCACCATCGGCCTGATGGTTGACGAGTTTCACTGGGTGTGGGCCACCGAATGGACTTTCTTCTGCCTCGAGGTCGCCGCGGGGTACGCCTTCTACCGGTATGGGCCCCGCCTCAATGATGCCACACGAATGACACTGCTGGCGCTCTTCTCCGTCGCCGCCTGGTTCAGCCTCTTCTGGATCAACGGCATCCTCTCCTGGCAGCTCACCCCGGCGGGCTGGCTCGAATCCCGCAACGTCTGGGCCGGCTTCTTCAATCCCACCTTCTGGCCTTCGCTCATCTTCCGCACCATCACCTCCATGACCATCGCCGGACTGATCGCCTGCATTGTCATCAACACCATCACCGAACTCGATCGCGCCCAGCGCCGCCGCCTCATCAACCGCACCGCGCACTTCCTGGCGCCCATGGCCCTGATGCCCCTCCTCGGCTGGTGGTATCTCGCCGCCATGCCCGACGACAGCCGTTCGTGGGCCCTGGGCGGCAGCGCAGCCATGACGCTGTTCATGGGCGTGGCCGTTGGCGCTTCGTCCCTCATCGGCGGCTATGCCCTGATCGGCCTGCTCACCCAGAGACTGTACATCAACGGCGCCACTGCCACGCTGCTGGCCGCGCTGGCCTTCACGGCCACCGCGGGCGGAGAGTTCGTTCGCGAGGGCGTCCGCAAGCCCTACACCATCCGCGAAACGCTGTACTCCAACTCCATCGCCGGCGGGGAAATTGACCGCCTGCGCTCCGCCGGCTCCGTCACCGCCGACCCCTACCCGCTGCGTAACGCCGCCGCCTACCCCAATGACCAGCTCCGGCTCGGCGCGCGCGTGTACCGCTTCCAGTGTTCCGTGTGCCACACCATCTCCGGTGCCAACGGCCTGACGCACCTGGCGGGCACCTGGACGACCCAGCAGAAGCGGCTCAACATCGCCAAGCTGCAGCACACCAAACCGTTCATGCCTCCCTTCGCAGGCAACGCCGCGGAGGTCGAAGCGATCGTGCAGCTCATCGAGTGGGAATCTCGCGCCCGCCCTCCGCAATGGGCGCCCTCCCACGACCCCGCCGCACTCGCCGAAATCGCCGCCTGGCTCAGCGAAGCCGGCACCGCGCCCGGCGGACGCGCCGCGTCCGCCGCCGTCCGCCCGGAGGGCCCGCCGTGAACGCGCCATTCCCCTACGGGTTCGACTTCGCCACCGCGTTTTATCTCGTCCTCTACGTAGCGACGCTGGTCGTTCACGTGCTGTTCATGAACTATGTCATCGCCGGCACCGCGTGGCTGGCACTGGCCGGCCTGACGGGTCGTTCGTCCGACGACCGCCCGTATACAGCGACGATCACCGGCGTGCTGCGCGACTGGATGCCTTTCGCGCTCAGCGCCGCGATCACTGCCGGCGTGGCCCCCCTGCTCTTCATCCAGATTCTCTACAAGACGGCCTTCTACACCGCCAACCTGCTCCTGTTTCATCGCTGGATGGCGATTCTCCCCGTGCTCATCGTGGGGTTCTATCTCCTGTATGCATTGAAGGCCCAGCGCGTGAGCACCTGGCCGCGCTGGGCTACAAGCCTGCTCGCTGTGGCCGCATTCGCGTGCTTTGCCTTCACCGGCTATTCCTGGACCGAGAACCACCTGCTCAGCCGTCAGGAGAACCAATGGGCCGGGTTCTACGTGGCGGATGCGATCTTCTTCCGCGACCGGGAACTGCTGCCGCGTCTGTGCCTGTGGTTCTTCGGCGCCTTCGCCACCATGGCGCTTCTGGTCGGCTGGCAGTTGCGCCACCTGGCCTGTCGTACCCGGCGCCCCCGGGACGACAGCGCCGCCCACACGCTCGCACTGCTAAGTGTCATTGGATTGTCACTGTCAGCGGCCGCGGGATTCTGGTACTCCCGCACCATGGAGCCCGCGGCGCGTGCCGCGGCCACCGGCGCCGCGGCCTTGCCCTATCTGGCAGCTGCCGTCGGCGGCATGGCCCTTCAAGCCGCGGCCTGGATAAGGCAAATGGGTCGTCCGGCGCTCTGTGCCCGCTGCCTGGCCGGCGCATCGCTGGGCGCATTGACCACCATCACCGGCGTCACCGTGGTGCGTGAGGTCGTTCGGCTGAACGATATGAAGTTGGAAAGCTACCTGCCCGCCCACGAGCGGGCACTACAGGTCGGCGGCCTGCCCGTGTTCCTGGTCTTTGCGCTACTGAACGCCGGCTTGATAGCCCTGTGCCTGATCCTGGTGCGCCGCGGCCTGACTCAACAGCCGACCCCTTCGTCGGCAGCAAAGCCTCGCGCCGCCGACGCAAACGGCAAATAAGTGCCACAGATGGAAACGCCCTCGCGAACCCGCTACGCCGAAAAGCTCGAACCGCACCCGCAGGAACTGGTCGCGTTGGGATTGTTGAACACGAACCCCCGGCCCATGAGTTCATCCTTGAAGTCGATGCTGGTGCCCTCGAGATACAACAGACTCTTGGGATCGCACACGATTTCGACGCCATGCTGATTCCATGATTCGTCGTTCTCGCTGGCGTTTTCCGTCAGGTCGAGCGAGTAGCTGAACCCGCTGCACCCGCCCCCCTTGACACCCACGCGCAGGAACAACTTCGCAGGCTCTTCACCGCGCTTGCGCGCCGCCTCCGCCTGTTGCTCGATAATCTGGTTCACTTCCCGGGCCGCGGTTTCGCTCAACGTAATCATGCAATCGACTCCTGTCTGCTGTCGGTCAACTTCTCATTCATCGGCCGGTTCGGCGGGCGAATCATCGGGAAATCACCTGCCTCAACGGGAGGATCCCGTTCCGGCATGAATCGCGATCCGCTCCAGCCCAAACCCGCCTGTCGAAGAGGTATAGTATCGGATCACGAGAACTTCAAGTACCGCCCGCTTCTCGACAGTCTCCGTCAACGCTCGTTGATTCGGTTGCCTCGTCAACCGCCACGCTTGAACCACGACTTCCGCACGCGACTACCCTGGGCCCTTGGAATCCTGGTCAGTCAGAGGATCCCCAACGTCTCATGTACGACCCGGCAACCGTCAACGCGGATTGTTCGAAAGCGGGACACCTGGGTGGTTGTCATCCTCTCGTTTGGCACCCCATTCACCGTCAGTTTTTGCCCACCCGCAGGACCGTAGCATTATAGGACGTTTGGCAGCCCCGGATCCCACAGACCGCGCCCATTACTTGGAGGACTTAGCTCGATCGCGCGCCCTTCAAATGCCCTGTAGATTCAACGACAGAAACCGACCCGCTGAGAGCGGAACAAGCATTGATCGAGCGGCTCTTGGTACACGACGCCTCTTCCTTGACGGAACGCAAACCCTGAACGCCGTCGAGTTCAATGCCTCACTCGTCACCCTCCTCCTCATCCGGAGGCGGCAACGGCGCCGATGGGTCAAACGGCTCCGAAAGCTCGGGCAGCGCACCCAGATCGGCGCTCCGCGCCAGCGTCACCGAAACGCTGAACACCGTGCCCTCGCGTTCCACATCCAGTTCCACCGAATCACCGGCCGCGAGCATGTTCAGCGTCTGCACCAATTGGCCGAAATGGCGAACTTCCTGCCCCGCCGCCCGCACAATGCGGTCACCCGGCACCACGCCGGCACTGCGCATCGGCGAGGGATCGGCCACGTTTCTCACGATCACCGCGTGCGGCGCCGACGGATCGCTGACCATGCCCAGCCAGCCGCGGTAAAACGACTCCCCCCTTTTCAGCCGTGCCACAATCTCCTCCACCCGCTCCTTAAAGACCACAAACCCCACGCCCGCGTCGTACAGCTCCACACCCGCCAGTTCGCCCGGCCGTTGCGCCATCGGCACGCAGATTCCCACCACTCTGCCGCGTACGTCGCACAGCGGCCCCCCGTAATTGGCCGGGCTCAGCTTGGCATCCGTCTGGATCGCATTCCCCGCCATGCGGTTCAGCGCGCTGATGATCCCCACCGTCACCGAGGGCTCCGCCCCGCCGAACCCCAGCCCCAGCGCAATCGCCCAATCCCCCACCCGAACCTCGTCACGCGACTTCCACGTCGGCGTGGGCAAATCCATTGCCTCCACTTTGAGAAGTGCAATCTTCCGCACGTGATCGCGCGCAATCAGGTCCGCCGCCAGCCGTCGCCCGTCGGGCAACGTCACCGAAATCAGCACCGGATCGCGCACAAAGTTGAAACTGCTGGTGATGATGTACCCATCCGGCGAGTGGATCAGTCCCGTCGTCGACCCGTCGGCGATGACGAAATCAGACCCGGGACTGTCACGAAATGGATTCTGCGAGGCCCGCCGCCGCCCGCCCGGCGCGCCCTCATCTTCGTCGGTGGGAAGCAGAACTTCACGCGGCTGCGCACCGCCTACGGTATCGATCCGCACCAGGTAAGGGCGCATCGTGTCTACCACAGTCTGGAATATGACCTGCGAAGCGCGCAGCCGTTCAATGTCCTCTCCCGGAACCCTCGGCCGGTCCGCGGCACGGGCTTCCACGGCACAAGCGCTGCACGCCACGATAACGGCGGCCGCTGACCACATCGCCGACGACGGCCGCGCAGACAAACGACTGTGTTCCGGTGTCATCGTCCCCCTTCCGGCTCGATGATGATGGTCAAAATCTCCCGGCCCCGGCGCAATACCAGTTCCACCGGGCGGTCGGGCGCCAGCGAAGTGACCCTCGCGTCATAATCCGCCACGTCGGCGATAGTCCGCCCGTTCACCGAGAGAATCAGATCGTCCGCCCGCACCCCGGCGCGCGCCGCCGGCGAACCGCGACGCACCCGCTCGACGAACGGCAGCACCTTCTGGTAACCCGTACGCGCTACTCGAATGCCGAAATCGATCGCCTCCGGTTCACTCACCGATGGCGCGATCGCCAAAGGCTCCCCTTCTGCCGGCAGCGCCTCGCGCAAAAAAGCGCGCAGCACTTCGCACGGCACCGCATAATTCAAATGCGTATGCGTCCGGTTCGACACCACCACCCGCCCGATCATCCCCAGCAGTTCACCGTCGAGATTGACCAGCGCGCTGCCCTCGCCTCCCGGGTTGCTCGTGATGGCGTCCACCACCAGCACTTCCCCGGTGTAGGGAAAATCCCGCACCCGCCGCCGCGCGTCCAGGTGCGTGCGAGTGGAATACACCCCCCGTACCACCGACACCGGCTCCGGCCCATCGGCCACCTTGAACGGATTGCCCGCCGCCAGCACCCACTCGCCGGGGGCCGGAGACGCGGCGCATCGCGGCGCGGCAGCCGCGGCATGATTAGTCGTCCCGCTCGCCCATTCCAAGTCGAAGTAGGCCATTCCCCGAACCGCATCGGTGCCAGCTTCCCCTTCCCTCAGCGGCACGCCGTCGTCAGTGGCGCGCCCATCGGCGGCACCTCCCCCGTCCCCCGCTTCCTGCCGCAGGCGTAACAGAACGAGTTGACGCTGTGCGTCACGCCGCACCACCTCAGCTTCAAAACGCGATCCATCCCACCCCACGGCGCGAATGCTGCGCGCATCGACCAACAGCGACAACACCGTCAACACCAGCCCATCTTCGGAGATGACGATGCCCGTGCCGTATCCCGCCTGCAGCCCCGCCCCCAGGCCATAAAGCTTCACCACCCGTGACGACGCCGTCTCGATCGCCCGCTCGAACCCTCCACCCAACGCAAACGGACAGGCCAGACCAACGCCGACCAATACCCCACACCAGACAGTCAAACCGCCGCGTGGCATCGCACCACCGCCGCGCCTCCGAAGATCAATCCGCTGTTTCCGTCCCCCTGTCGCGAACGTCATGGCAGCGGCTCCCATTCGTCCCAGACTTCGCGATAACTGAAATGGGGCCCGTACACTTCCACCACACAAGGCCGACGAAGCCCGCCGATCTCCCGGTAATCGTCTAAGAACACCATCGCCCGCGACCCCGTGGGCGTATCGCGCACCTCGATGCCGCAAAGTTCATTCGTTTGTTCGTCAAACGCCAGTCGCGCGACCGCATAGTCCCCAATCGGCCACTCGACCAACTCCACGTACCGCGGCGGATCGTCCGCGTATCGCGCCCCCACCGCGCCTCCCGCCCCATCATCATCAAAGATCCGACGAAACAGCGCGTCCCCACCCACGTGCTGCACCCCGCTCAAGTCCATTTCTTCCAGCGGCAACGCCAACCGCACATGCGCCACGTACAACGCACCCAGGATCATCCCCACGTCGTTCGGCAGGTCGTAATCGGCCGCCCGAGGGTTGGCGCTTTGCACCGCGCTCAGGTCGTCAAACGCCAAAGTCCGCCCCGCCGAACCGTCCTCCTGCATTTGCACCAGCCGAATCGGCTCGTCGCCCGACAGCCGCGCGTCATAACACTCCTGCGGCCGCCACTCACCATCGGCGCCCCTCGCGTATTCCCGGCGCACTCGGCAACCCCACCGCCCCACGCGCTCATGCCCGAGCGCCCAGTCGATGTCATCCTCGCGCCCCACCATCTGCCGCTGATAGCCTTTCAAAACCCGCCACGCCTGCCGAAAGTTGACATTTCCATCGGGAACAAAGGGTCGCCGCAGCTTGGGAACGATCGGGTCGAGCCGCGCCACCGTCGAATACGCCCGGTCGTCCCGCATAAGATGCACACGCACCTGCCAATCACCGGGATAGGTCCCCATCAGGCTGGCATAGTGATTGGGCGACGTAATGGCCACGTCGTCAATGGACAACAACCAATCTCCGCTGCCGATCCCGGCGCGCGCCGCCGCTCCGCGCGGCGCCACCGCCAGAAAACGTACGCCGCCGGCCGCGTCCTGATCCACCGTCGCTTGCAGGGTCCCATGCCGCCCCAGCAACCCCGCCCGCAGCGAAGGGATGAACCGTCGGATCTGGCTCGCGGCTATGGCATAGCCGAAGCCCACGTTCAGCCGCCCCCGCGTGTTCACCGAAATCCGACCGTTAATGCCGATGATCTCGCCGCGATCGTTGAACAGCGGCCCGCCCGAATTGCCCGGGTTGATCGCCGCGTCGATCTGAATGCAATCCGAATAGATCAGGTTACCGCCGGAGCCCTTCTGATAACGGTGCACGCCCGTGACGATCCCCTGCGTCACCGTCGGCGTGTGGTCCTCACTCAATACGAATGGGTTGCCCATCGCCACCACCCAGTCGCCCACCCGCACCGCCTCGGAATCGCCCAGTTCCGCAAAGGCAAACGCATCTTTTCCCGTGAGTCGGAACATGGCCAGATCGCCGATCGGATCGATGCCCAGCACCTCCAGCGGATAAAGCGCGCCGTCGCTCAATCCCCCCAACCCGCCGCGCCCGTCGAGCATGCCCGCAATCACGTGATAGTTGGTGAGCCCATAACCCTCGGCATCGAT
>CAZMVD010000049.1:0-27196 GCA_964569425.1 uncultured Phycisphaeraceae bacterium | reverse complement strand
AGTCGGCATCGTCCGCACACGGAATGGTGTTGACGTCGGTGCCTTCGCACACGCCATCCTGGCAGGTGTCGTCCACCGTGCAGGCAAAGCCGTCGTTGCAGGCATTGCCCGTGAGCGGATTGTGCGCCACTGCACCGGTGGCCGGATCGCAGACGTCGCCCGTGCACACATCGCCGTCGTTGATCGGCGTCAAGCCGCCGTTGGGGCCGACCGCCGGGTTGCAGCAGTTGACGGCCGGGTTATAGAGCAGCGGGTTGGAGCACACGAAGTTCGTACAAACGTTGTCGGTGCACAGGTTGTCATTGACCATGCCGATGGGGTCTGCACACTGAGCGTTCGACGTGCAGCTCGGGCATTCGACAGCGCACGTTACACCGGGACGGAAGACGCGCGGACCAGGCTGCTGTGCGTTGCACTCGGCAGCGGTGCGGTCATCCACACACTGGGTGGTGCCTGGTCCCAAGTTGAAGCAGCAGCTTCCCGTCTCGACCGTGAACAGACCGGGCGTGAAGCTGGGCAGGCCGTTGGGGCCCGGGCCCTGGATCAAAACCGCGTTCTCATCGTTGAGGAACGTGCGGTTGATGTCCTGCTCAAAGCTGATGGTGAAGGTGCCCTTGGCATTTAGCGAGGCCGTCACGACCAGCGTTCCCGCAAGAGAGGGATCAACGCCGTCCACGGCACCACAGCCCGGATTCTGAGCGGCGGCACCGTATTCATAATCGTTGGTGACCTTTGCAACAGCACCCAGCGGGTTGCAAGACGTCAGAATGTACCCGCCGTTGGGGACGCACGGCCCTTCCGGACCGGCGCAGGGGGGATGACCGGAAACGCAAACGCGGCCGCTTGTCAAGCAAACGCTGGTTGGAAGGTACCCGCTCAAAGCGCTGCCCAAGCCGTCCTTGGGCGCCAAAGAGCCCGCCAAGCCGCTGGTGTAACCGGTGCCGGGGTTGGTGTTACCGTCGGCATCGATCGTGGCCTGATAGGCACCCAGCGTGGAGGGCGCCCAATCGAAGATGTGAATGTTGAAATGGACGTCGCAGCCACCTGCGGCCGTGGTCAACTCCTGGCCGACGACAGCGCCGGGGCACGTCGTCATCGAGTTGATGTTGGCGCCCTGTGCGACGGGCACCAGGCGGATTTCCTGACCGTAAGCGTTGGTGCCCAGAGCCAACATCGCCACGGCGGCGACGGCCCCGCAACAGCGCCTACATCCAATCGTACCTGCTCTCATTTTCCATACCTCCAAAATTGGGGACACTTTCCCACGTACGTTAGTAAGAACGATACCCGAAACACACATTCCGATGCAAGAAAAAAAACCGTTTGTTTCCCAGTCCCGGCGGAGGGGCGACCAAGCCCGCACCGCCCCGACGCACCATATTCAGCCGTTCGCCACACCCTCCACAAAATGCCCGAAGATTCCTCCCGTTCCGTTGCCGTTTATCGTTTCACCCGACGGCATGGCGCTAGGCAGACCAACACCCCGGCGCGCCGCCGACGGATTATCTCGACCGGAAGAACCACGCTCGCATTCGTGTGCGGAAACACGCCCGACGGGCAAAGCGCCCAATCGTGAACAAGAAGCCCTGAACCATGCACGTTTACGCGGCGCACTAATGTCCTTGCGAAACTCGAAAGAACCGAAAGACAACTCACCCTCCTGCAGTTACGACGTGGCCTCACTCCAAGGCACTATTACCGCATGGTGACAAATGGACTCCGCCATCCGCCTAAACACAATCTGACAAGGCCGATATTACCGAAACTGCCAAGGAGGGTCAAGAACTTTTTCCATGTTCCGGGGATTTGACATTGTTCAAATTATCTAAACTTACGCTTAACGAGTGATTCGGAGCTTTTTGGGCGAACCACGGCCCCGGCGGCTGGGACGTCAGATGTCCCGTATCGGCAGTTATTGCTGAGAAACCAGGGTATTTTCGGAATTCCGGCGGCTTCCCCGGGCGTGGCTTCGCCCACTGGACAAGCCGAAACGCATCCAACCGACCCTTTGCGGACCCCCTACTTTCGATCGATTCGGGCCAAGAGGTGCCGGGCCTCGGCATTGTCGGGAGATAGGCGGAGGGCTGTTTCGAGGAGATTCCGCGCTTCGCCGGTCGCGCCCATGTCGATGAGCAGCCGTGCGAGATTGTTGTAGTTTTCCGGTTGCTGGGGCTGGAGGCGCACACTTTTTTCGAAGAGGGTACGCGCTTCGTCCCGTCGGCCCTGCTGTGCCAGGAGCGCCGCGAGATTGGTGGTGGCACCCGCGTGATTTTCATCGTGGCGCAGCGCGGCGCGATAGGCTGCCTCCGCTTCGGGCCAGCGCTGTTGGCGCCAACAAAGATTGCCCAGGGAGAAGTGCACTTCTTGTTGTGCGGGATCGAGTCGCAACGATTCGCGGAACGCGGCTTCGCCGGCGGGTTCGTCGCCGGACTGAACGAGCAAGAGACCCAGAAAATAATGCCATGGCGCGTTGGCCGGTTCGAGGCGCAATGCGGCGCGGTATTGCTCGGCGGATACTTCGGCGCGGCCTTGCTGCGACAGTGCCAGGGCCAGAGCGGCGCGCACTTCGGCGAGGTCGGGATGCACGGCGAGCGCGCGGCGGTAATGTTTTTCGGCAGCAACGGGGTCACCCTGCTTGATCAGCGCGTTGCCGAACGCCCAGTTCGTTTCGGGCAGGTCGGGCTTTTCCTGCAGCGCGCGGGCGAACCATTGCATGGCTTCGTTCTCACGCCCGGCATCCAGCAGGGCGCCGGCGACGTTGGTATAGGTAATGGCCACGGCGTTGGGCTGGGCGAAGGCAGGCCAATTCACGGGAATGGCGACTACGGCCAACAGCGCGGCTGGCGCCGCGAGGGAAGCCCAATTGCCGTCACGCATCCGGGCGGCAAGGTCCCGCACGCCCGCTGCGGCGAAAAGTGCCACGACGG
This sequence comes from uncultured Phycisphaeraceae bacterium, assembly GCA_964569425.1. Taxonomy (GTDB): domain Bacteria; phylum Planctomycetota; class Phycisphaerae; order UBA1845; family UBA1845; genus JACQXM01. The sequence continues at coordinate 24,269 of CAZMVD010000049.1, read as the reverse complement.
GCACCAGCGGGAAACGGTAGCGGGCGAACACGAAAAACAGCGCCACGCTGAGTGCGATGGTCAAGCCGATGGCGTAGAGCGGCCAGATCGTGCGGCGGCGCGCCCAGGTTGCGGCGACGCCCCATGCGGCAAGGGGCGCGAGCACGCCGAAGTGCAGGATCCCGCCGAGAACACGCATCGCCCAGGAATGCCTGCGATAGGCTTCGAGGCTTTCGGTGTCGGTGGTTTCGTGGGCGCTGCAAACCATGAGCAACTTGCGGCCCATGAGTTTCAACCAGGCGCCGGGCTGTTCGCGGATGAAGCTCCATGCGCGGGCCATCCAGTAGCGCGAGACTTCCGCGGGCGTGAGGGACCGGCCCAGGGCTTCTTCGGCGATCTGGCGGGCGTCGTGCTGTTCGAACTGCATTTCCGCGCGCCCCTTGCGCAACGGCTGATAGGAGCCATCGGCGTTGGCGTTGTTGCCGATGTAGAAGTTGGGGCCCATCTGAGACGTGGTCAGCAGGAAGCGCCCGCCGATCTGGTGATTTCGCAACCCTACGGGAAGCACGACCAGCGCGAAGGCAAGCACGAGCGCCCCCATCGCGCACAGGCGATGGGCGGTTCGCCGACCACCGGTCAGCGCCGCCCAGACCACGAACACGGGCACCAGTGCCAACGCGTTCTCTCTGGTCAGGGCGAATCCGCCGAGGCAGGCGCCCGCGAGCGCCGCACAGGTCCAGCGCGGGCGGTCGGCCATACGGGCCACCAGCCAGATCAGCAGGCAGGTGAACAGCAGATCGAGCGAAGATTTCTGCAGCAGGAGATCGAAGAAAATGGCAGGCGGATAGAGGGCGAGCAACACGCCGGCGGCGGCACCGACGCGCGGCCCGAACAAACGGCGCCCGGCATCGAAGAGGAGCGCACACGAGGCGGCGCCGAAAAGAAATTGCACCAATCGCACCAACCAGACGTGGTGGCCGAACGGGGCGTAGAGCACGGCCAGGAAATAGGGATAGAGCGGCGCCTGGTAAAAGACTTCCGAGCCCCACCAATCTCCGGCGGCAATGCGCTGCGCCCAGCGGTCGTATCCGGCGGCGTCGCCGAGCAGCATGGCGAGCAAAGCCGAGGAGCGAAATTCGAGGCAGCACAGCAGTCGAACGGCGAAGGCCAATAGGAAAATAACGATCGGACCCTTCCACGCAGCGGAACCTGGCGGGACAGCGGGGCAGGAACGGGTGCCGCCCGGCGGACGACCGCGACCCGGTCCGGACGGCGAATCGTCATCGCGGGAGGTGGTCGACGCTTTTCGGTTTCTCTCAATCTGTCGAGGCATTCTGATTGCCGGATCCCGAGGATACCTCCACCGATCTACATTAAAGGTTTGGCGGAGTATCGCGTCCCTGTGTCGTTCCGCCAAGTGATTTTCGTTGACGTTGCGGGCCCGCGCGGCTACTCTTGGTTGGTTGGCCAGCGCGTACCTGGGAGGGTGACGGAAAGCCAATCCTTATCAGACGATCCGAGGGATGAAGCTGCCGTTGGCGTGCGTCGCACGCCCCGGCGTGATGTCTCAACGTGTTCCAGCGGCATAAACACCGGCCGTTTCCCGCCGACAAGGCGCGTCCGGACGAACTCCGGAGCGGGTTGTTTCTGCGCCGCGCCGCAACGACCGGGATCGTTCTTTTTTCTTTAATTTCTTCCGCCGCGCTGGGCGCGGAACCGGGCGTTGCCCGAGTCGAGGAATCGGTCTCGGCGGAAACACTTCGCTATGCCGGAGGTGCGCTGCGGCTCGAGTTCGACGCTGCGGCCGTGAAGTTTCTCGGTTGGGAGTGGACGGCGCGGGGCGACTTCGGCGAGGCGGTCGACATTCTGAACCCGGTCTTTTCTGCCGAACCCGGCGCTACGCTGGCCATCGGCATCGCCCCGGACAACTATGGAATGGCGACGGGCGGGGCGGTGCGAACGAGCGGCGGACTGCTGCTTTCTCATCGAGGCGAACGACGATACGCGATCGGCGGCCTGGTGCTTGAGTTTGAAGGGCACAAGGGCTGGACGGTGTACAGCACCGTGGGGGTTCCCGGCGAGAAGCTCTCTGTTTTTCAGCTTCCAACTGTACAGGTGGACGCGCAACCGCATTCGGGACGGCTGCGCATCGATGCGGAGCTGGCCATTCACCCGGATTGGGCCTTCGAGCTTGGGCACCCGGAGTGGACGGGGACGGTGATTGGAGTGCTGCGTCTGGAAGGTGTGCTCCGGAGATCGGAGGCCGGGGAGGCGGCGCGTGGTGCGGAGCCGGATAGCACCTTGCCACCTTCGGCGGTGGCGGCGTCTGTCGGGCCGGACGTGATCGTGGGCGACTTGCAGGACACCAATTCGTACGGAACAGGGAATTTCGGTTCCATCTCGGCGTTTTCGTTAGGCACAGTGTCGTGCAACGTGGGGGACCAGCCGGTCTCCTGGTATTCCAATACGAACCAACACCCGGTGATTGCGCAAAACCTGTATCGGCTCAAGGGGGGGCGGTTTGAACAGATCGGGATGAGCTGGCTCAAGCATGGCTTCCTTGCGGTCACGGGAAACAACTGCCTTCTGGGTTGCACGCCGCCGCCGGGCGGCGGCAACCAACTCGGGGTGGGATGTTCGGACCCCTACTCGGCCAGCTTGAATGGACAGCAGAGCAATCTCGGTCCCCGCTCGCATGTGAACCCGCATACCGGGCATTTTCCGTATCCGTTTTCGGCGCCGTCGTATGAGTTGATCATCGGGCGGCGCCTGCAGGTGCTCAATGTCGACATCGATCCGGTGCTGAACGCGGGGGCGTTGTATTTCGCCGAAGGGCATTACGTCACTCCCGACGACGCCGCCGCGGGCAACCAGAACAACAATGCCTCGTATCGCCGCGCCACCATCTCACCGGACGGCACGGGTTACTCCCTGGGATTAACGGGCATCATTCGCCGCCGGCGCGCGGCGCTGCGCGCCTGGCGCGAGTATGACTCGACGGTGTTTGAAACCGACATTCAGGTGCCGGACGACGGGTTGTTCATCCTCGGCGCCAAGGTCACGGATCTGGGCAACGGATTCTGGCACTACGAATACGCTTTGCAGAACCTCAACAGCGACCGGGCCGGGGGGTTGTTCCGGGTTCCGCTGGATCCCGGGGCCACCGTCATCAACATTGGATTCCACGCCCCCTTCTACCACAGCGGAGAACCGTACGACGGCTCCGATTGGGTGGGAGGGGCGGCGGGCAATGCCGTGATCTGGAGCGCCGGCTCTTATTTCTCCAACCCGAACGCGAACGCGTTGCGCTGGTCGACCACGTACAATTTCCGGTTCGATGCCAATGTTCCGCCGTCGACGCTGCCGGTCACGATTGAGCTGTTCAAGCCGGGAACACCGACGGAAGTGACCGGCCTGAGTTATGCACCGGCCTCGCCTCCGCCCGCGTGCGGCAACGCGGTGGTGGAAGAGGGCGAGCAGTGTGATCCGCCGGACAACGTGCTGTGCGACGCGGCATGTCAGACCATTGTCAACAATCCGCATCGCGGCGGGTTGTTGTGGGACCGCTGGTGGTCGGTGGTGGGCAGCCCGGCGCCGACCGGGAACCACCCGCTGTACCCGCCGGTGGGACAACAGGCGGGAAGCGCAACATTCCGCTGCAAGGAATGTCACGGTTGGGATTACAAGGGTGTGGACGGCGCCTATGGAATCGGATCCCACTATACGGGGATCCCCGGCGTGTTTGGTACCACCCGCACGGCCGCGGAGATGTTCGACATCATCCGCAACGACACACCGCCACACGGTCATGGACTTGCGACCTACGGTTTGATCGATCAGGACGTTCGCGACCTGGTGCAGTTCATTCGTGATCTTGCTCTGGACACCGACACCTACATCGACAGCCACGGACAGTTTCTCGGCAACCCGACTCAGGGGCAGACATTTTATACGTCCGGAGCCAGCCCCTCCTGTGTCGTGTGCCACGGCGCGGATGGTACCAACATCAACTTTGGAAATACGCTCAATCCGGAGTGGGTCGGCACGGTCGCCGTGCAGAATCCGTGGGAGTTTCTTCACAAGATTCGATTCGGCAGCGCCGGCTCGGCCATGCCCAGTTGGCTGGTGGGTGGCGGCAGCGACCAGGGTGCGGCCGATATCGGCCGTTATGCGCAACTCAACCTGCCGGCGGTTTGCCAGACCGACGACATGTGCAACGACGGTAAGTTCTGCAATGGCGAGGAGACCTGCGATTCGGGAAGTTGCCTGGCCGGTCCGGTCCCCTGCCCCGGCCAACCCTGCGATGAGGGCACGGACCAATGCGGCGTCGCCGATGGCCACCGCGGGGGTTTGCTGTATGACCAATGGTGGGAGGTGCTGGAGACCACCGCACCGGCGGGTACGCATGCTCTTTATCCACCGGGCGGGCCGCAATCGGGCAGCGCTACCTTTCGGTGTGTCGAGTGTCATGGTTGGGATTACAAGGGGGCCGACGGCGCCTATGCCTCCGGCCCGCACAGCACGGGCATCGGGGGCGTGTTCGGCTCCGTGCTGACGGCCGAAGAGATGTTTCTGCTGATTCGAGACGCGGTGCCTCCGAATGGTCACGGCTTCGGCGCACTGGGCCTGAGCGAAAACGACATTTGGGATCTGGTGGCTTTCGTTCAGGACCTGGCGATCGACACGGATTCCTATATCGACGCGGGCGGCGTGTTTCTGGGCAGCGAAGTGCAGGGGCAGGCCTTCTACGAATCCGGCGGGAACATTGCCTGTCTGGTGTGCCATGGTCCCGACGGCACGGACCTCAACTTCGGGTCACTCACCGATCCGTCGTGGGTGGGCACGGTGGCGTGGAACGACCCGTGGCGCCTGCTTCACAAGATCCGTATGGGCAATCCCGTGGGACCGATGACGAGTTGGCTCCTTGCGGGGGGAACGGATCAGGGGGCGGCGGACATCGGCCGCTATGCGCAGCTCGAGTTCCCGGTGGATTGCGTGAATGACGGCCAATGCGACGACGGACTGTTCTGTACCGGCGTCGAGTACTGCCTGGAGGGGTTCTGCCAGCCGGGGCCGGATCCCTGTCCGGGGCAGGTGTGCGATGAATCGCTTCCCGGTTGCCTGTCGGGCTTGTGTCCGGCGCCGAGCGTGACGGTCGAAGGCAGCCGCCACCTGCGGGTGAATCCCGCTGATAGTGGTAACGATGTGGCACTGCTGGTGTGGGGCGACCCCATGGATCCGGGTCTGTCCTGCCTGCAAGCTTACGCCCAGGCAGATGGAACACTGGGCGCAGCGCCCTTTTTCCAGTCCGCGGCCCAATGGAGTGCGATGTCGCTGGGTGATATAGCCATTGGGCCCAGCAGCACGTACCGTGTGCGAACGGACTGCGGTACGCTGAACGAGTCCGATCTTTCATTGGCCGTATCCGTGCAGACATGGAAGTGGGGCGACGTGGATCACAATCAGGTTATTAATTTTGCTGATATCCAATTGTTGATTAAAGCGTTTCAGGGAGATTTCACGCTGATTACGGTCGAGCGCGCTGACCTGGAGCCGTGTCTGCCGAATAAGATCATTAACTTCAGCGACATTCAGCAAGGCGTACGGGCATTTCAAGGCATAGGGTTCAGCGGCATGGCTTGCCCGATCACCTGTCCGTAGGTGGTTTTTTTCAAATTAGTGCTGGGAATCGCGGACCACTGCGCTTATAATGGCCTGAGACTGGGGGATATCGGGGCGATCGCGCTTGGTTTGCGCTCGTTCTGCGGAAGTAGCACAGACAGACCGGGTACGGGAGCCGGGGGCTTTTGCGCGGGCTGAAGCCAGCTCAATTGGTTGGAAGTTCCTGGCGAGCCCCCGCAATAGTTTGCGTAGGTTTGGACGTTTATCTGACGTGGGTTAGTGCGCGTGGGCGCGGAAATCGCGTGGCGGTGGCGGTCGTGCGCTGATGCGACGCAAGGAGTGTTTCATGGTGACTTCGCGGATTGGTTGTCGGGTTTTGGCAGTCGGATCGGTCGCTGTATTTTGTTCCTGGCTCATCTATCGATCGGACGATTCGGCTCATACGGTGCGAACGGGGGGCGTGTTCGGCGCCTCCTCGCCATTGCGCGCTGCGCTCTGGGGCGAATCTCCGTCACAGGGTGGTTTTCAGGACGTGATCAACACCGCTACGCGGCTGCCGGCCGGCGTGAGCCTGACGGAGGTCATCGAAGGTCTGCGGGTTCCGCGCGCGGTCTGCTTCGCGCCCGGCACGTCAGAAGACGTGATGATCGACCTGAACACTTCCCTGTTTTACCAGGAAGGACCATTGGCGTATTTCCTCGGTCCGCGCTGGTCCGGCGCGCAGGGGGCGCCGCGCGCGCTGACCTGGAGCTTCGTGCCGGACGGTCTGCACATTCCCGCGGGCATTCAAAATGACAGTCCCGGGCCCAGCGAGTTGTTCAGCCGGATGGATTCGCTCTTCGGAGGCAACCGGGCGTTGTGGATCAGCCGGTTTGAGGAGTCCTTTGCCCGTTGGGCGCAACTCACGGGCCTCTCCTACACGCGCATTACGGTGGGCGGAAACGACTGGGACGACGGAGCAAGCTGGGGCACGGGGGGCGCCGCGGGCCTGCGCGGCGACGTGCGCATTTCGATGCGCAACATCGACGGGGGCAGCGGCGTGCTGGCGTTCAACTCGTTTCCGTCGAACGGCGACATGGTCATCGACCGCAGCGAGAACTGGGCCAGCGCCAGTAACAACCACCGGTTCCTGCGAAACGTCATCATGCACGAGCACGGTCACGGCATGGGGCTTTTCCACGTCTGTTCGAGCGACACCGGCCAGTTGATGGAACCGTTCCTGAGTACGTCCTTTGACGGGCCGCAGCATGACGACCTGCGCGGCGCGCAAAGGCATTACGGCGATCCGTTTGAGTTGGACGACGGGTTCGGCACGGCCACGGACCTGGGGAGTATTGCCATCGGCGCGCCGGTAGCAGTCGGTACGATTCCGGCGCCCGCCATCGCCAACAGCGGATTGCTGTCCATCGACGCGGAAGGCGAGCAAGATTGGTTCGTCTTTACCATCAACACGCCGCGGTCGGTTACCATTACATTGACCCCGCAAGGTCGCGTGTACGACTCCTCTCCGCAGAATGCCAACGGCACGTGCAGTTCCGGCAACCCGATTGACAGCTTGCGCATCAGCAAGATCAACGTGCAGTTGATTGATGTTGACGGATCCACCGTGTTGGCCACAGCCGATGGCCAACCCACGGGCAATCCGGAGATCCTGCAAGATATTTACGTCCCCGATCCGGGAACGTATTTCATTCGCGTGTACGAGGGAGCCGGCGTAGCCACAGAATCGCAGTTATACACCATGAACGTGGCCGCCGAGACGCCGCTGGCGTGCCAGGGCATCGAGTGTGACGACGGCGTATTCTGCAACGGGGAGGAATTCTGCGACGATGGGAATTGCTTTGACGGCGTGCCGCCGTGCGATCCCGACACCGAGGCCTGCGACGAGGATCTGGACATCTGCACGCCACTGCCGGGCGCCTGTTGCATGCCCGATGGAAGCTGCGAAATCCGTGATCAAACCGATTGCCCACATGCTCTGGGCACTTACTACGGTAACGGTACCGACTGCAACGAAACCCTGGATCCACCCTGCGAAGCGGTGGACACGATCATCTTCTGCCAGCTTGATCGCACAGTGGCGTTTCCCGGTGAGACGGTTCACGTCAATCTGTTTGTCCAGGATGTCACTCCGCTCGGTTCCTATCAGGTTTCATTGGAGCTGGCGACCACTTCCGGTACCGGCACGCTGAACATCGATTGCCCCGATGGAGCGCGCCTGAACGAGAGGATTTGCATTGACGGCACGACCTTCGAGCCGACTGGACTGACGTGCGACTCTCCGCCCACATGCCCGCCGGGTGAATTTTGCGTCGGACGCCCAGATTACGTCTTCGCAAATCAGGCCACTGTCGGCGCCGCAAGCTGTAATTTCCTAGAGTGGGCTTCGGCATTGTTGGATGCGGGGGGGCCCGGAGTGAGCATCGGGTCTACTCCGGCCTATTTGGGCGATGCGACCTTCGAAGTTTCCGGCGATGCTTCGGCGAACGCCATCTTGGAAATCCAGATTATCAACGACATTAACCGCTCGTTCTTGAATCAACCCAGCGGCCTGGGCGTACCCACGCGGATCGGCGCTCCCTGCGTCGTGACCGTCTTGGATCCTTCGGGCTGCAATGCGCCGACCGTAGAGGGGGCCGGGAGCCGCTACCTTAATGTCACCCCGGCGCCGGGCGTGATTCCCATTGCGTTGCTGGTCGAGGGTGATCCAATCGATCCCGCGGTGTCCTGCGTTTCCGCGTTTGTGCAATTGGACGGAACCCTGGGGCCGAACCCAGTTTTCCAGTTACCTTCGGAATGGGGAACGGTACATGTTCGTGGCGAGGAAATACTGCCAAGCTCGAAGATTGGCGGCGTAGTTGAACAAACCAAGTATCGGGTGAGTGCGTACTGCGATCCCGAAGTGTCGCCGCCGACGATGGGGGCCACCTATCTCTGGGCCGACGTCGATAATAACACTGTTGTAAACTTCGCCGACATTCAATTGATCGTGTTGGCGTTCCTCGGCAATTTCAATCTCGCCACATTGGAACAAGTTGATCTGCACGATTGCGTTCCCAACGCGTTGGTAAACTTCACCGATATTCAGCGGGCGATACAGGCGTTTCAGGGCAGTGGTTATGCGTCGACGGGATGTCCCGCTGCGTGTCCGTAGCGAAACAGGGCGCTGAAATCTAAGTGTACTGACCACAGGCGGTCCCGGCTGAAGTCTGGCGCTGTTGTTGCAGGATCGGACTTATGTTCGCGATGGCGTGGGATTCCAGCCCGATCCGGCGCATCGGCGGCGGTTTGCTTTATGACCTCGTCGACAGAAGGCGCGTGGGGGCGCGGCGCGATCGGAAAGCCCTTGCAAGACCGACGCCTGCATGGCAGAATGCACCGTTGTCAAGTGCGCGAGTCGCCGGTCGACGCACCATTGGATGACGACTCTTCAGATCATGCGCTCGCACGCGGGAGCAGATGATGAATCAAACCCTGCCGTCCGCGCCGAATAGCAGCGATTCCATGTCCATGTGGTCGCGCCTTGGATTAACTGCCCGGCACAGCATCGTGCCTACCCCCGGGACTTTCGGATACCCCATTTGTTCACCACAGACCGTTCAGCGACCGTATTGTCGCTCTCGGGTCGTTCGTTTAGCGCCTTGCGGCGCGGCAGGAGGAAAGGATGGATACCATGTCCGCACATCACAGGCATAAGGGAAGGATTCTTGGGGTTTCGACCTGCGGCTTGCTGGTCGCCCTGACCACGGCGGCGCCGGCCGCTGTACTGGAATGGAGACCGGTGAGCGCCACCGGAGCCCATACCATTAACGGCAACGAGATTGTACTTCAGGGTGGAGGCCAACAGGTCACGCTGGAAGTCTACATTTCGGGGTGGGATCCGAACCTGGACGGCAATCCCGAATTGGGTGCTTATCAGGTTACGCTCGATTCCAGCGGCTACACCAGTGGTTCTGGCGCTGCGCTGTCGCCCCTCACCTCGCCCAATGCCGCTGCCGGCGCGTTCTTTGTTCTCAATCGTTGTACGGTCGGGCAGCTGCCCAGTCCCAACGGCGCCCGCTGTACAGTGCCGGCAGATTGCCCAGGTGGTGAATTCTGCATTCCCAATCAGGATTACATTCTCACGGGCCACCAACCACTGACGGGGATATTCACCGGTACCCTTGATTACGAGTATGGGGCCGCGGTGCAGACTTTGAACGGAAAAGTGGACGGCGGCATTGCTTATTACTCGGCAACATTGATCGTGGTCGTTCCGCCCGGCGCGCAGGGCACCTACACGCTGAACTTTCTGAACGACCCGAACCGCACCTTCCTGCTTGATATTACCGCGCTCACCATCAGCCCGCTGGAGTTCGTCCCTGCGCTAATCTCCATCGCGTGCGCTACCAGTGCTGATTGTAACGACAACAACGCCTGCACGCAGGACATCTGCAATCCCAACCAGACCTGTTCCAACCCGCCGAATTACAATCCGGCCACACAGTGCTGCAATCCGGCGAACGGCGCCACCGTCCTGTTGACGGACAACAACGCCTGCACGGATGACGTTTGCGATGAGAACACGGGCGTGGTCACGCATCCGCCGGTGCCCGCCGGAACCGCCTGCGGCAACCCCAACAGTACCCAGTGCGATGCCCCGGACACCTGTAACGGCGCCGGGGTGTGCCAGACGAATCTCGCGCCTGCGGGCACGCCGTGCGGCGACCAGACCAGCACGCCCTGTGACCAACCGGACAGTTGCAACGGACTAGGGCAATGCCTGAACAACCGGCTGCCCGCCGGCAGCCCGTGCGGCGATCAGACCGACAACGACTGCACGGATCCTGATACCTGTACCGCCGGCGGTATCTGCCAGCCCAATAACGCGCCCAACAACACGCCGTGCGACGACGGTCAGTTCTGCACGGTGGGCGAGCGCTGCACGGCAGGCGTGTGCGGCGGGGGAACGCCGCGCAACTGCAACGACAACCTGCCGTGCACGACGGACGTCTGTAACGAGTTGACGAAAATGTGCGATAACACGCTCGATCCTGGCAACTGTCTCATTGCCGGGGTCTGCTACAGCGAGGGCCAGCGTAACCCGGCCAACACGTGCGAGGAATGCAACACCGGCATGACGGACAGCGATTGGACGCAGTTACCGGAAGGCACGGTTTGCGACGACGGCAACCCGTGCACGGGAACTGGCGCGCCGGGAGTCGGTTTCGACACCTGCGATGCCGATGGCGTGTGCTCGGGCGAACCTGACCCCGAGTGCAACGATACGTGCGACAATGCAGTACAGATATTCGAGGGTGTCAACGGCGGCTTTAGTAACACCGCGGCCAGTCCGACGGACGACGCCGAGGCCTCTTGTCAGCCCGATTCCAACGGGGATATCTGGTTCGTGTACAACGCGTCGTGCACCGGTCCGGTGCTGGTCACCACCTCGGGGAGCGTGTTTGCCCCGTCCAACGATTCCGTGTTGAGCGTTTACGATGCGTGCGGTGGCAACGAGATTGCCTGCGACGACGACAGCGGCGTCGGGCTGCACGCGGCGCTTGTGTTCAACGGCGTGTTTGGCGCCGATTATTTCATTCGCGTAGCGGGGTTCGAAGACAACGCGGGCAGCGTGGTGGTGAACATCTCCACCGTGGCCGACTGCGTGATCGACGGCGTGTGCTACGCCGAGGACGACATCAACCCCGACAACGATTGCGAAATCTGCCTGCCCGATGTGTCCACGTCGAGCTGGTCGCCGCGGCTGGAGGGCACGCCGTGCGGTGACCCCGGCAGCGGCGACTGCGACAGCCCCGATGCGTGCGATGGCGCCGGCTTCTGCGAGCCGAATCACAAGCCCGATGGACTGGCCTGCACCGACGAGGGCAACGAATGCACCTTCGATCTGTGCCAGGCGGGAATCTGCGAGCACCCGCCGGTACCCACGGGCACGCCCTGCGGAGACCCCACGACCACCCAGTGCGACCGGCCGGATACATGTGACCCGGTGGGCATTTGCCAGTCGAATTTCGAGCCGTTTGGAACGCCGTGCGGCGACCCGTTCGATGACCAGTGCGACAATCCGGATATCTGCGACGGCGGCGGATTGTGCGACCCCAACTACGAGCTGACGGGCACACCATGCGACGACGGAGATATTTGCACGGGTGACGACGTCTGCGATCTGGGATTGTGTGCGGGCGTGGCCATTCCGACGGCCCCCACTGTGCTCAGCGTGGGCCCGAAGGCGTTTTCCATTTCGGCCAACCCGCCGGGTTCCGTTTCGCCGGTGGCTTTGCGGGTTACCTCGCCTGATTGGCCGTGCCTGCTGAAATACGTGCAGGCGAACGGCACGCTGAACAACACGCCGGTGTTCCAGCTCCCGGTGGACTGGGGCACGATCATCATCACCGGCGCACTCATCGTGCCCGGCAGCGAGTACGTGGTCGAGGCGGAGTGCGGCGCATTCCTTTCCGCACCGGACTCGGCATTCACCTGCCTCTGGGGCGACATTGATTGCAACGGTGTGGTGAACTTCACGGACATTCAGATTCTGATCCTGGGCTTCCAGGGGAATTTCTCGCCGGGCATTCCGTTTGAAGCCATGGATATCGACCCCTGTTCGCCCCAGGGTGTTCTGAACTTCACGGACATTCAGCGGACCATCCTGGCGTTCCTCGGCCAGACGTATGCCCAGACGGGCTGTCCGGTGCCCTGTCCGTAAGTTGAGGGACCGACGGGCTTCGAACCCCACCGGACCATCGATTCAGTCAGATGCAGGCCGGCCGTCTCGAACCGCGGGGTTCGGGACGGCCGGCTTTGTCATGTCGCACGGATGACGACCGGCGGCATGTGCCGTTCGGCGACAAGGACAAGCCCCGGAGGCGCGTGATCGAACAATATGCCAAAGCGAAGCATTGCGCCACTACACACGGCAATGTGGAGATTCAGGTGTAGCAGAGGGTGGGCTGGCAGTGAAAAACCGCCTCGGCGTGCTGGGCGTCACACGGCGCGCCGAACAGGTAGCCCTGGCCCAGATCCGCGCCCAGCGATCGGAGCAGTTCGATCTGCTCTGTGGTTTCGACTCCTTCGACCACCAGGGAAAGGTCCAATGCTCGCGCGATACTGACGATGGCGCTGAGCACCGCCGACTGCTCAGGGTGTGCACAGGCCTTCTGTAGAAAAGCGCGGTCGATTTTCAATCCGCTCAAGGGCAGCGTGTACAGGCAGCTCAACGAAGAATAGCCGGTGCCGAAGTCGTCCAGGTGCAGCCAGAAACCCAGGCGGCGCAATCGTCCAAAGAGCGCCGCGGCGTCCGTGTCGTTGAGCAGGGCGCTTTCCGTGATTTCCAGGACGATGGCCCCCGGTTCCACGCCGGCCTCGGTAATGATGTCGGCAAGTTTGTCCACGATATCGGGATCCAGCACAAGCCGGCGCGAGAAGTTCACGCTCATCACCATCTGGTGAGCGGCGGGAAACCGTGCGCGCCAGTCCTGGAGCCGGCGACACGCCTGGCGCAGAAGTTGAATGGTCAGCGGGAGGATCAAGCCGGTATCTTCGGCGATGGAGATGATAGTGGAAGCGGAAATGGGGCCGCGTTCGGGCAGCGTCCAGCGCACCAGCGCCTCAAACCCGTGGAAAGCACCGTCGGCCAGGCGGACGATCGGCTGATAGTGGAGGGTCATGGTGTCGTCGCGCACCGCCTGTCGCATGGCCGTTTCCAGGAAGAGGCGTTCGGCGACTTCTTCGTGCATGGCGGCATCGAACATCACGTAGCGGGCGCGGCCGGCGGCCTTGGCCCGGTACATGGCGATGTCGGCGTCGCGCAGCATGTCGCCCGCCCGCTCATAGGCGCGGTCGCTGGTGGCCACGCCGACGCTGACGGTCACGACAAGCTTCTGATTCTCCAGCGTATACGGCTCGGAGAGGGTGTCCACCAGCCGCTGGGCGACCCGTCCGGCGTCGCGCACTTCGCGCAGGTCTTCGAGGAGCACGATGAACTCGTCGCCGCCAAAGCGGGAGGGCAGACTGGCGTGACAGAGGAGGTCCGCGCCGCGCAAGCTGATGCGCAGACGATTGGCGATCTCGATGAGCAGCAAGTCGCCCAGCTCGTGCCCGAGGCTGTCGTTGACCAGTTTGAAGCGGTCGAAGTCGAGGAACAGCACGGCAAAGTGGCTGTCGCTGTGGCGCAGGCGTCGCTGAAGGCAGGCTTCCAGCCGGGCCATGAGCAAGGTGCGGTTGGGCAGCCCGGTCAGCTTGTCGTGCAGCAGGGCGTGTTCGATCTCGGAGGTGCGTTCCTGCACCAGCCGCTCCAGTTCCTCCATTCGCATGGTTGCTGCCTGATGCGCGAGGCGCTTTTCGCTCATGGCCAGGGCGACCTGTTTGACCTCGACGGTGTCGAACGGTTTTTTCAGGATGAGCAACTGATGCACGTTGCCCAGTTCGTCGGCGAGCTGGTCGAGCGGTTGATCCGCGAAGGCGGTGCAGACCACCACCTGCATGTCGGGGTCCACCTCCCACAGGTGCTTGATCGTGGTGGCGCCGTCCCACCCCGGCGGCATGCGCATGTCCACGAAGGCGACGAGATACGGATCGCCGTTCAGGCGCGCCTTCGCCGCCTTGTCGACTCCTTCGCGGCCCTGGAGGGCGAAATCGAGGTCGAAGGTCGCTCCGCCGGACGCCGCCGGCATTGCGGCGCCGGGTGTGCCGGACAGCAGAGCCGCCTTGGCCGCGGCAAACGATGACGTGGTCGGTCGTTTTTCAAAGAGCGTGCGGAAACTGGCGTGCACCGACTCGGTGTCGTCGATAATCAACATGCGGCGGCGCTTCGATGATCCGGACGGATTCACGCCATCGCCTCCGCCGGCGTCGCCGTGACGGGCGGCGCCACCGGCACTTCGAAGACAAACTTCGCTCCGGCGCCGGGGCCGTCGCTTGAAGCCTGAAGGGTTCCGCCCATTTCGCGCGCCATGTTGGCGGCGCTGTGCAGTCCGATGCCCTGACCACCCCGACGCGTGGTAAACCCGAGGGCGAAGATGCGCTCCAGGTTTTCCGCGGGAATCCCCACGCCGTCATCCTCCACGCAGAACCGCACGCGGGCGGCGTCGGCGTCGGATTCTGTCTCCACGTAAAGTGTGATGTTCCGTTCCGGCCGGGCGCTCTCCTTCACCGCCTGAATGGCGTTGGTCAGCAGGTTGACAAGCACCTGCAACAGGCGGTGTTTGTCCAGGCGAACTTCGCCCATGTCCGTGAAGCGGCGATGCACTTCGACGTTGTGGCGTGACAGTGATTCGCCGCAGATGGTGAGCGCCTGTTCGACCACGGCGGCCGGATCCACCGATTCGATCAGCGCGCTGTGGCTGGCGTGCTTCTGTTGCAGGTCGACCACCTGCCGGATGTGCTCGACCGCCTGGGAGAGCGACTGCACCTGCTCCATCATCCGCTGCTGCTCCGAGCCGAGTTGCTCGGCCAGCGCGGAGAGGAACGCCGGGAGCCGGCGACCGCGTTCGTTGTCGGTGAGGAACGCGGCGAGGTTTCCCTCGTTCTCGGCCAGCATTTGCACGGCGAGCTTCAGCGATCCGGCCTCGGATTGGACGAGCTGCTCGCGGATGGCGTCGGCGGAGACATTGACGGAGTTGAGCACGTTGCCCACGTTGTGCAGGACGTCGCCGGCGACTCGGGCCATGCCGGCGTGATGCGCCACGGAGAGCAGTTGGGCGCGGGACTCGGCGAGGCGGTCCACCATGCGGTCGAACTCGCGGGCCAACACGCCGATTTC
The DNA here is from genome assembly GCA_964569425.1 of uncultured Phycisphaeraceae bacterium. Lineage (GTDB taxonomy): Bacteria > Planctomycetota > Phycisphaerae > UBA1845 > UBA1845 > JACQXM01. The sequence continues at coordinate 8,908 of CAZMVD010000049.1, read as the reverse complement.
GTCCTGCCCGGTCATATTCAGGCGGGCGCGCAGGTCATCCTGCGACCCGACGCGGACGGCATGATGGGTTACGCGGGTGAGCGGCTCGACGATCGTCCGCGAGAGCACGACCCACATTAGAAGGACCATGGCGATTCCCGCCCCGATGCTGGTCCCCGCGGCCAGAGCCGCGGCGGAGCGCCCGCGCTGGGAGATGGATCGCGGCAGCTCGGCGCGAAGGAGCAAGGCAGGGTGGGCATAGATGTCGTTAACCAGCGCGTAACCGATCATGACCTTGGGCAGGGTGGCATCGATCCAGGCCGGCCCGTCGGCGGCCAAATGCGGCAGGGCATCGCGGGCCGCGGCGGGTACTGCGTCGGCGGGATGCAGCCGGAGCGCCACGCGGGTGCGCGCCGCGACTTCTTCGACCAGCTCCTCGGTGATGAATCGGCCCATGACGACCGTACCGCGGATGGGCGCCGAACGGTCGCTGGTGGTGATGGGCGCGGAACCGACGAGCATGGCGCCCAGGGGGGTGCGGTAGACGCCGAAGAGTTTCGAATCCGTCTGAGGATGGGCCAACAGGCGATGGTCGGCGCGGGCCAGGTCGGCCAGCAGCTCCGGCGCCTCGATCAATTCCTGTCCCTTGTCCCGGCGAACCTCGCCCCAGACCATGGTCCCGTCCTTGCGAATGAACGCGAAGAGATCCAGCTTGAGGTTTTCAAAGGTCTCGGGGATGAGGTTTTCGATCTGATACTTCTCGTTGCCGTTCTCGATGAATACGTAAGTGTCATCCCACGACGCATAGTCGTTGGCGCTGTGCGAAAGAAACTCGGCGTCGTGCTGGATGGCGAAGCGGCAGCGGGCAAGATCGTCCTGCGCCTCGGTGTGTTCGACCTCCGCAAAGCCCGGGAGCACGATGTAGTGCTGTACAAGGAAGGTAGTCACCGCGAAGGTGAACGATACACCCAGCACGAACCATATGACCTTGGCGCGCAACGACATGGCGGCCATGCCTCCCGTGGTTTCAACGTGTAACGACGCCGGCCGTGGATGCGCCTGACCGAATCGCCCTGACGGTTCCCGACTCGCGGGCCGGGCGCCTCAGTTCCGAGGCAAAAGGTATTGGAATTGTCGGCCGAACGTCCCAACAGATTGCGGAAAAATACGGTTCCCATAACACCTGCGAGTCCCAACGACGACCGTCGAAGCGGGTGCCCCATGTCTCGGATCGAGTGTGCTCCCGGCTGTGGCGGCAGCGGCGCCTCCCGTCAATCGCAGTCCCGTAACCGACGTTACTTCAAAGCGCCCCAAGATCGCGCCGATAGGCAAGGGCCGAGGCGCACCTGTTCGGCACGACGCCGTGGCTCCGTTCGTGGGAAGCTCGATGGCCCGGTTCGCACGATTCAGTAAGTGGTATGTGGTGTTTCTGGCAACCGGCATGGCGTGCGCGCTGCCGGCCGCGGCGGATCCACCGGATTCGGCCGAACCAAAGAGCACTCCGCAGGGCGCGCCCGAATCAGTCCCCGAAGAAGCGTCGCCCGGAGGCTCGGACAACGAGAGCACCGCTACCACGGAAGCCGGCGCTGACGACGCACCGCCGGGCTGGCGGGAGCGCGAGCGTCTGACCGGAGACTGGGGCGGCGTCCGCACGCAACTGGAGGAGGCCGGCTTCACGTTCGACATGACGCTGACCACGTACTATCAGCACGTGGCGCACGGCGGCTTGAAGACGCGCAACGCGCACACGATCATCGGGGTCAACGATTTCGAATTGACGTTCGATCTGGACACCATGAAGCTGATCCCCGGCGGCTCGATTTACATCTGGGGGTCGAACGCCTGGGGCGAGAGCCCCTCTTCGCGCGAGTGGGTGGGGGATTTGTTCTGGGTCAACGGGGCGGAGGTGGGCGATCGTCCGATCGACGTTCATGAACTGATTTATGAACAGTCGCTCTTCGAGGGCAAGCTGCGGGTGCTGATGGGCAAAGTGTGCATGTCGTGCTACTTCGACACCAACGAGTTTGCGTACGACACCACGCAGGACTTTCTGAACTACGGGCTGAACAACGCGCCCAACATTCCCTTTCCTTCGTTCGCCTTCGGAGCGCTGGGCGCCGTCGTGATCTTCGAACCCGCAGAGTGGTTCTATGCGCAGGCGGGAGTAGCCGACGCCGACGCGGAGTTCAACGAAACCGGCTTTCGCACGGCGTTTCACGGGCCGGATCACGTTTTCAGCATGTTCGAAATCGGTTTCCGGCCGCGTTGGCAGACGGCGCGCGGCGAGTTGCCGGGGAATTACCGCCTCGGCGCGTGGTACGACCCGCGACCAAAGGCGCGATTCTTCAACGACCTCGGCGGAGTGCGCACCACGGTGCCGGTCAAACGCGGCGACTGCGGGTTCTACGTGAACCTGGATCAGGTGGTGTACCGCGAGAACGTCGGCGACCCGGAGGATACGCAGGGGCTGGGGCTTTTTTTTCGTTACAGCTACGCGGGCGGTGCGGTCAACGTGATCGAGCATTTCTGGAGCGCCGGCTTTCAATACCAGGGACTGATTCCCACGCGTGATGAGGACGTGTGGGGCTTCGGCGCCGCGCAGGGGATTCTCTCGGACGATTTGCGACTCGCGCGACTCTCGCCGCACCGGGAAACGGTGCTGGAAACTTATTACCGCGTCCAGGTGTATCCCTGGCTGACGGTTTCTCCGGATTTTCAGTGGATCCTGCGGCCCGGCGGATTCGACGGCAGCGATGCTTTCGTCGCTGGGCTGCGCGTAGGTGTCACCTTTTGACGGAAAGGGCCGCTGCCATGAAACGAAAATCTACGCCGATGGCTTGTGCGTTGCTGTGCCTTTCAGGCGGGACGGTGCTGGCCAGCTCGTGCGCCGCTGATTTACGCGACGCCTTGACCGCCGGGGCGATTGGCGCCATTACCGAGACCACTACCCAGATTCTGAGCCAGCTTATCATCCCCGACGACGGTGAGTGACCCATCCATCCGCGGTCGCGTTCAGGTCGCACTTGGTTTGGCGCCAATTTCGGCGTACAGTCGACATTGCGAGCAAGCCACCGGCTGCGAATCGGATTCAGGCCTCCCACCGCCAATTACGGAGGGCGCCTCCTGTTGGGTCACTGCATCAGCGAGAGTTTCACTTTAACTGACATCGGCGTATTTTGCGCCGACAGGTTCCACATCGGACGCAGACGGGACGGCGCTCCGGCGAGACACTCCGGATTTCCTATCCGTTAAGCCGGGCCCCGTCGGCACTATCGCATCACAGCGAGTAGATCGGCTTTTCGGGTTTTTGGGCCCGACCCAAGTCTTTTCATCAGATTCGGCGTGCTTGCGGGTGAGGGGCGGTGCCGTTAGGCTCTTGTTCAAAATCGGCGCGGGAGGCGCGGTTCTCTCGCGGGTAATTCATTGGTCGGGGCCTGAAACTAAGGGAGATCCATTTGATGAAAACGGCAAACAAGACGTTGCTGGCGATGTCGTCGTTGATCCTGCTGGGCGGATGCATGCCCAAGATGACCATCGAGCAAATGAAGGAAATGCGTCCGCAGCGACCGGCGGAATTGGACCGGCTTAACATGCTGGTGGGCAAGTGGGAAGGTACCGGAACCTGCAAGATGGCGGGAATCGAAGAGGAACTCACTTCCAAAGGCTCCTCGGTCACCAGGTGGGATGGAGACGGTTGGTACCTGGTCAGCGAGCACGTCATGTCCATGGGCGAGCTGGGTGAGATGAAGGGTTTCGAGGTCTGGTCCTGGGACGCGAAGGGCAAATGCTATCGCACCTATTGGGTGGACAACATGGGCGGCTATGGCTATGGCAAGGCCAAGTACGACGACAAGTGCAACTGCTTCTGCCTGAAGGCAAGAACCTATTCTCCATGGGGCAAGGCTCGGGCCAAGGGCTGCATGACCATCGTGGACAACGACACCATGGAAGGCACCTGGCAGGAAAGCGCGATGATGGGCCTGATCAAGACCATGTCCTGGACCGGGACGATGAAGCGCGTGAAGTAGTTCTTTCGGAGAACATACCGCCGGCATCGCCGGGCGTGTGTCAGCAAAGGGATCGGCCATGTCGCCGGTCCCTTTTTCCTGCGCGGGCGGCGGCGCCGGAAGTCAATCTTCCGGAAGCAGGCGGTCGGCCAGGATCTTCTGACGAATTGCTTTTGCTGCGACTTCGTGGCCGAACGGCGTCCAGTGTCCGGCATACAAGCGGGCGCGGTCCTCCGCGGTCAGGTCGTCAAAGGCGTCGTACAGATCGAGATAGGGCACGTGGTTTCTCGATGTCCAGTCTTTTAGAAAGACGGCCGTATCGCGGATGCCGCGGTTGGCGGGGATGTGCACAACCAGCAGGCGCGCACCGTGCGCTTCGACCTCGCGGCGGAGCGCGTCCAGGATGTGGGCGCTGATGGACCATTGGGGATCCAGCCAGGTACGGCTGAGAAAATCGTCCAGTCCCTTGCGTACGACAGCGAACAGGCGGCAGAGCGGCATTCGCGGTACGAATCGTTCGCCCGCTTCGCTGGGGTGGGGAATGGGGACGTTTTCGCACTGCAGCTTCCCTTCGCGGAACCGGAACACGGGCTTGGCGTAATCGCGGAAAGACAGCAGATTGCGCTCGATGTTCAGCGTATAGACCCCGAGAATCACCAGGTCGGGCTGGTCATCGAATCCCATTCGTTGGAGGCGCAGGTACTGCTGATCGGTTCCGTAACCGCGAACGCCGAGGTTGCGCACTTCCACGCCGCTCAGGTGCTCTTCCAGGCGCGCGGGATAGACTTCCTCGTCGCGCACGTCCTCGCCGAAAGTGAACGAGTCGCCAATGACCAGAATCCGCCGCACGCCCGCCGGCTTGGTGAGTTCATACTCGCGCAGGCCGCGCAGGCCGGCGCTGTTTATGTTTAACCCCTCCGAGCGAAAACCCGGCGCAGGAACCCAGCCGAGCTGCGGGTCGAACTGATCCACCGCGGCGCGGAGCACGTGACGGGCTTCGTAATCGCCGGCGCGATCGCCCGCCGCCCAGCGGTACTGCCAGAATGTGTCGCCGATCAGATACTTCTCCGGCGGAATGGTCGCTCGAACGGCGATTTCGCCGGCGGCAAGCAGAATCGCAACCGAAAACGCACCGGCGACCAGCGAGAACGCGAGTCGCCGCGGATCGAACGCGGGCGTGCGACCAAGAAGGCGCCGCGCGGCGGCGAACAGAATCCCGGCCAGCAGAATCAGCGTAACCGTAGCGGCGTAGAAGAACAGTCGGGTGCGCAGCGTCTCGATGGTGCCATCGACCAGGATAAACCGCTCCAGGATCGGCGGCAGGAGCAGCAACCCCGCCAGCACCGCGGGCAGGCCCAACAGCACACAGACCACGCCCAGCAACCGAAGCCACCAGGGGAAAGCGGGCGGCTGCGCAACGGTCATGGCGCGGTTTCCGCCGGACCGTCGGAGCGGGGCACCCAGATGGACCCCTGGCCCGGCGGAACCCCGTAAAAGGCCGGCAACCGGAACGTTGGCGCACCGTCATCGACCTGGTAGTGGTCGCCGACGAGCTTCTTGGCCCGGAAGTCCCAATCCGCTACGAAGATGGCATGGAAGTACCGGTCGCGAATGTGCTGAGTCAGCTCTTCGGGAACTTCATGGCCGGTCATATCGCCGAAGTAGCCGCCCACATAGTCGTACAGGGCGCCGAGATGGGGCCGCATGGGGTCGGACGGACCTGCACCGAATGCGGCGCCGTGCAGCGTCACCCACAAGCGCTCAGGCGGCCCGTAGGCCAATAGCGTTTGTCGGAATTCCTGCCAGACGGCGGCGTCTTCCCTGGTCGGCAGGTATGGTTTGGGGTCGCGCACACCACGGGCTACCAGTAGAATGAGGATCATCAGCGCCGCGGGCCAGGCGGCCGGTTCGTGGGGTGTGGTGCGCAACCACTCCACCGCCCGCCCCACCGCTACCGGAGTTAGCACCGCAGTCATGACGGCGAACACGACGTAAACATTCTTCACCGCCTCCTGCTGCCAAACGGATACCGCCGCGAAACAGCCGGCCGCCAGCGTGCCGATGAGCAGCACGCGCCAGGAAGTCTTGTACGTGTCCCACCCGGGGGTGCGCCATCCCCACGGCGAAAAAGTAACAAACACGGCGCCGATCAGCGCGGCCGCGGTAGGGAAAATGAACGCCCCCAGAAAATCGGTGGCCACGGCGTCCACCAGCGTGCGGTGCCCCAGCCCATGAAACGCCGGCGCGTGGAAACAGTAAGTATAGAGCCAACCATCGGTCAGACCGTTGATCCAATACACCAGTGCCGCGGCGGCAGGAATCAGAACGCCGAGCGAGATGATGGCCGCAGCGCGACGAACAAAGAACACCCCGCCGATCAGAGCCAGCAGCAAGACCGCGGCCGACTGTTTGGTCAGGAAAGCAAGCAGCGCGAAAATCACAAAGAGCGGAACCACCACCACGGTATGGGTTACGGTCAGCGCCGCGACGGCCAAAAGGTAGAACAAGCTCATGAGGCTGTCGGATCGGGCCTGGTCATAAAAACAGCGGGTGTCGAAGTAGGTGGCGGCGAGCAACACCGGCACCAGCAGCGCCAGCCCGCGGTGCCGCGTGGCGCGGGTCACCAGCCACATGCCTACCAGTGCCGCAAGAACGACACTGGCGATCGAGACCAGTCGCGACGCGAGAAAGCCGTCCAGCCCGGCACGGATCAGCCAGCCGGCGGGGTAATAGGACAGCGGGAAATAGAGCAGGGGAACGAATTCGGCCGAGGGCGGCGCAAAGACGGGCTTGTCCGCCGCGACGCGACGCGCATGGTCGACGATCACCCCTTCCATTTTGGTCAGCTCAAAGGGATACGCGGTGCGCACCGCCATGCAGTAGATCACCTCGCCCAGGGTGACCAGGGAGAGGACGATCAGCACGATGAACAGAACTTTGAGCAGTCGCATGGGCGTCAGCGCCCTCCACTCTTCAGCCAGGCGTCGTACCAGGCGATGGTCTCGCGCAGGGCGTCCTCGGGGGCATGGGCGGGGCGCCAATCGAGGGCACGGCGCGCCTTGGCGCAATCGAGAAACTGGCGGGGAATCTCGTGGGACGCCTCGTTGAGAATCCGTGGCTGCAGCGCCTCCCGGTCGGCCAGTTTGAGAATCAGCCGCACCAGCTCCAACACGCTGACCGGCGTTTCGGTGCCGAAGTTGTAGGCCTGCCCGACGAGGCGATCGTCCGGCAGCCTTTCCGCCAGCGCGAGGTACGCATGGACCGCGTCCTTCACATAGAAATAATCGCGAACGAAGGTGCCGTCGCTGCGGATGATGGGCGGCTCGTGGCGCAGCGCCGATCGAATCGTTCCGGGAACCAGTCGATTGAAGTTGAGATCGCCGCCGCCGAACAGATTGCCGCAGCGCGTGATGGCCACCGGCGTGCCGTAGGTGTGGAAATAGCTCATGGCGATCAGATCGGCGCACGCTTTGCTGGCATCGTAGGGAAATCGGCCGCGCAGCGGGGCGTCTTCCGTATAGGGCAGATGTTCATGCTCGCCATAGGCCTTGTCGCTGGAGGCGATGAGTACGCGACGGATCAGCTTCGGGCACAGCCGGCAGGCTTCCAGCAGATTCCACGTGCCACGAATGTTGCCCTCAAACGTGGAGCGCGGTGAACGCGAGGCGGTACCCACGATGGTCTGGGCGCCCAGGTGGAATACGGTTTCGATTTCGTATTCGTTCACGGCGCGGAGCACCGCTTCGGCATCCTCCAGTTCGCCGCGGACCACATTGACTTTCTGCAGCAGGCCTTCTTCGAGCAGGCGGCTGCGCGGCACCCAATCGCGGACCAGGCAGGTGACGTCGGCGCCGCGGCGGAGCAGTTCTTCCACCATCCATCCGCCCAGCAGGCCGGTGGCGCCGGTGACCAGTACGTGTTGGTCCTTCCAGAAACTCATTTCCACACCTTCCAGGGCGCCTGCCCCTCAGCCCAGAGCTGTTCGAGCAACTGCTTCTCTCTCAAGGTGTCCATCGGCTGCCAGAATCCGTCATGGCAATAGGCCATGAGTTGCCCGTCCTCGGCCAGCCGTTCCAGTGGGTCACGCTCCAGGATGGTCGAGTCGTCCTTGAGATACTCAAGCACCTTCGGTTCAAAAACGAAGAACCCACCATTGATCCAGTCCGCTTCGGTCTGCGGCTTCTCCGAAAAACGCCGCACCTTGGTTCCGGCAAGTACCAGCCCCCCAAAGCGCGCCGGGGGGTGCACCGCGGTCACCGTGGCCAGTTTGCCGTGCGCCCGATGAAACGCCACCAGCGCGCTGATATCGACATCGCCCAGCCCGTCCCCATAGGTGGCCATGAACGCGCCGCCCGAAAGCCATTGCCGCAACCGCAGAATGCGCCCGCCGGTCATGGTCTCCTGCCCGGTGTCGATGACGCCGATGCGCCAATCAAGCCCCCCGGCGTTGACGACCTCGCGCCGGTCGGTCGCCAGATCGATGATGAAGTCGCTCTGATGCAGCGAGAAGTTGTGAAAGTATTCCTTGATCAGATCGCCTTTGTAGCCGCAGGCGATGAGAAAGTCCTTGTGGCCGTGCGCGGCGTACAGGTGCATCAGGTGCCAGAGGATGGGTTTGCCGCCGATCTCGACCATGGGCTTGGGGCGCGCGGCGGTTTCCTCGGATAGGCGCGTGCCCTTGCCACCGGCGAGGATGACGACCTTCATGGAGTCCTCCGCTTCGCTCACACGATTTCCGGCCGGGGAACGGGAATAATGAACCGCCCCCCGCCGTCCCGATAGCGCTGCTGTTGCCGCATGATTTCTTCGGCAAAGTTCCAGGCGAGAATCACCACGTAGTCCGGGCGGCGCTCCGACAGTGCGGCGGTCGACAGCACCGGCAAGTGCATGCCCGGCGTATACAGGCCCACCTTCATGGGGTT
>CAZMVD010000048.1:0-28333 GCA_964569425.1 uncultured Phycisphaeraceae bacterium | reverse complement strand
TAACGGCTACCTCACTTTGGCCTCAATGCTGATGGCCGGACTGGACCGCATCGCCCGGGGCGTGGACCTTGCGGCCCATCATTTCGGTCCGTTCGACGTGGACATTGCACGCGAAGAGGAATCGGTCCGCCGACAGATCACACCGTTGCCGCGCACGCTGTACGATGCCTTGACAGCATTGGAAGAGGACCACGCTTTTCTGACCCGGGACGACGTATTTCCGGAGTCGTTCTTGCGAGGGTGGATCGCGGGCAAACGGGAGCAGGCGGCGGCGGTGGCGGCGCGTCCGCATCCAGCGGAGTATCAGCTTTATCTGGACGCGTAGGGTAGTCGGGCCACCACCATGGATCGTGCCATCAGACCGCGAGCCAGTAGATCAGCGCCGCCAGGATGCTGACCGCCGCGGCCGCCCAGAGCAGCCGCCAGAGAATGGCGCGCAGCCACCTTCGTCCCGGACGGTCCTTGGCCGTCCCTTCGGAAAGCTCGGCATGTGTGCCACTGCTCTGTGAGCAGTGACTTCGCGTGTCGGTCACGCCGTCATGCAACCGGTACCGTTATTGACTCCCGAAGCGCACTGCTCATAGAGCAGTGGCACAAGTACGTCCACCGGTCTACCGTGTCTTGCGCATTCCGAGTTTCACACTGTCATGCTACCGGTACCGTTGTTGACTCCTGAAGCGCACTGCTCACAGAGCAGTGGCACCCAACTCACACGCCGCTCTTGCCGGGGCGGTTATCTGGTCGCCCCCTCCAGCAATTTGGCAGCGCCCACTTCTTCGTAGCGGCTCAGGTCGGTCCAGAAGGTTCCTTCGCCGGCGAAGAACAGGCGGATCGCCTCCGGGCGGAACCCTTCGGCAAAGGTGAACAGGTTGTACGCATGCCCGCCGCCGAAGGCATCCACCAGCAACTTGTAACCCTTGGCTTCGGCATCCTTCTTGAAACGCTCCACATCTGCCTTCGCTTCGCCGAGGATTTCAATGCGCTGTGCGTCGAGCTTGGCCACCTCCTCCTGAATGCCGGCGACTTCGAGCTGGGCCTGCGCGTCGATCTCCGCCGCAGTTTTCTCAGCTTCCGCCAGAATGTTGGCCACCATCACCCGCGTGCCGGCGCGAATCGTTTCACGCGCGATATCGACCTTCTTCCATTCTTCTTCGAGCTTGGCCTTGACGATCGCCGCTTCGCGCTGCTTTTCCTTGGTGATCTGGTTCTCGATCGCGATGAAACTCTGCTGAATCGTCCGCTTGAGGTCCTCGGTCACCTCGGTGCCCTGCGCACCGGCCGCCGGAGCGTGTACTTCAATTTCACGCACCAGCGCGATGAGGACTTCGATGTTCTTGCCGCGGCACACGCGGCGCAGCTCGTTGGTCAGATCGCGCTGGAACAGCTCACGTTTTTCTCCCTGAATAAAGTCGCGCGCTGCGTAGGTCGACCCGATGTTGCGGCAGATGGAGCGCAACTGCGGCCCGATGACCTTCTCCAGCACCCCGTCCACGTTGCCGAATTCGTTGATCGTTTCCGCGGCGTGCCGCGGGTCGATCCCCCAGACCACCGTGACGCCCACGCGAATGAGATAGCCGGTGTCCGACGGGAACGACAGGCGAAAATTCTCGGCTTCGCTGACGCGCACCTGCGAATACTCGTTGAAACCGATTTCGATGATCGTGACTTTCTGCAGCTTCGGGTTGATGTAATAAATGCCCGGCTGAAGCACGTCGCGCAGCGTGCCCCGCTGACCCGGCTCGGCCAGGGGGCGCACCTCGCGCTCGGGCACCGCAGCGAACGCCTCGTCCACGTTTTCGCCGCTTAGCTCCGGCAGCGACGCCGATTCCGTCACCGTCGGTGTGTCGCCGAACAGATTCGTGACCACGCCCACGAAACCGGCAGGGATCACCACCGCCGGATGCAGCTTGACCTCGAAGACATAGGGATTGAGCTTGTAAACGCCCGGGGTCAGCACTTCGCGCAGAATGCCCTTCACTCCCGACGCGCGGTCCACAATTACCTGCCCCGGCGCGGGCTCCTTGCCCACCCGCCGCGTAACCACCCCCACCGCGGGAAAATCTCCCTTGAAATCGAAGGATCCGGCCCGGGCGTCGGGCCGTTTTCCGCTGGTCGAATTGACCCATTCCCAGGTTGCCGGATTGCCCGCGGGTATCTCCGTCAACGGCTGAAGCTGATGATCCCACACCAGCGGATTGTAAAAATACCGACCTGGACCGATCACCTCGTCCTGAATGCCGCGCTGACCCGGCTGCGTGGCGACCAGCTCGCCCGCGGGCAGCGTGTCGCCCATCTTGCGGATGAGCACCGCACACATGTCCTCGGGCACGTACACCCGGAAGGTGAACCAGGTCAGGGCGGCCACGCCGACGCCAAGCAGCAGCGTGATACCTACGGCAAAGGCGATAATGCGGCGCGTCATCGGGCACCTCCTTCCTGAGCGGCCGCCGTGCGCGGCGGCGCCACCGGGTACATCTGAAACTGCTTGAAAATCTCTGCGAACGGCCCCTCGGTGTTGGACAGAATGGACTGAATCGCCGGTGCCAGTTTCCGCAGGAAAAATTGCTGTGCGTAGGTGGTACCGTCGCCGAACGCGGCGACCGATTGTCGTAGCGGCTCCGCCCGCGCCTGGTACTCATACAGCACCACGTTCGCTTCCGCTTCCCCGCGCGAGCGGATCGCCGATGCCTGCTTGCGCGCCGACTCCAGGTTCAGCTTGGCCACTTCCAGTTCCCGGCTGGCCTGCGTCACCGCCACCACCTTGCGCTGCTCGGCCTCCTTGGTCACCGTAACCACCTCGCGCCGTGCATCGCCGATGGCGCGATTCTGTTCCTGCATTTCTTTCTGCTCGACAAGCTGCGCTTCGGCCCGCGCCTCGGCCATCTGATTGGTCGAGCGCTGAATCTCCTGGTCCGCCTGCTCCCGCCGGCTGATGGGGTCGGCGATTTCCGCAGGGGGCAGAATGTCGCGCACCAAAGCGGCCTTGATGTCGATCCCCTGCTTCCAGCACTCCTCGCGCAGCTCGGTGTGAAACCGCTCCTGAAATGCCGTGCGCGACTTGCCGCTGATGAACTCGCGCGCCTGCAGCTTGGATCCCTGAATGCGCGAAATGCTCCGCGCGTTGGGCAGGATGATTTTGTCCAATATGTCGCGCTGATCGCCATAGGCCACGGTCACCTCGGCCACGTGATCCGGGCGAATGGCCCATTCAATGGTCCCCTCGATGGTGATCGTGAAACTGTCGTTCGAGGGAAACTGAATGGAGTCGTTGTCGAGCATGTCGTATTTGCTGCTGCGCACGTCCACGATCTCGATGTGTTTCAGATACGGGTTGTAGTACTCCAGTCCCGGCGGCAGGGTCTCACGCTGCACGCCGCGTTCTCCCGGGGCGACGGTATAGGTGTTGCGCACCTGGGGCTCCCTGCCGCTGAGCAACGTCACAACGCCCACGTGCCCTTCTGGAATCTGGATGGCCGGGAACCGTTGTACTTCGTACGCCAGCGTGTTGATGTTGTACCGGCCCGGCCGCAGGATATCCTCGACCGGACCTCGCTCGTCCGGTTCAGTCGCCACGGTCTTGGGAAACGGCAGGGGCTTGCCGTACTTGCGGATCAGCACGCCCAATTCGTTCTGTCCGATCACCGTCGCGCTGCGTTTGATTCGTTTGTAACGATAGGGGTCGGGGAAATAGCGCCCTTCGGGCAGTACCTCGTAGCGAATGCCCTTGTATTTTCCGTGCACCGCGTCCGTCGACAGGCCGGATACCGCAGCGAGCCGCCCGATCAGTTCCGGGTACAACACCACCTGGTCGCCGAATTCGTCGGACAGTTCGCGCGGAATGGTCCGCCCCGTCTTGTTGACCAGGATGAGAATCTCATTGGCGTTTACTTCCACGCGGACGATGAACCAATACACGCCTCCGACGCCGAACAGCAGTGCGAATACCAGCGCCGCAACTGCCGCCACCAGGGGCCGAGGCCCGCGCGGACCACGCGGACGGCGCGGAGATCGGCCCATCTCTTCATCCAGATACCGTTCTGACATTGGTTCCGTCCTTTCCGGAATACTGGGCGGCCATCGTTCCAAAACTCCGCCGCCAACGCCACATACTCAGGTGAGCGAATTTCCGCACAATGAACAATAGCGGGCGTGCGCCGGATTCTCGGTACGGCAGCGCTTGCATACCTGCCGCCCTCCGCCGGTGGTGGCGCGCCAGGCTTTGACCATCAGGTACGCCGCGCCCAACGCCAACGCACCCAGGATCAGCGTCACAATCGTGGTCATCGGGTTTGTAAACATGCCCGCACCTTTGCCGCCCGGCCTCTCACGCCTTCGCGGTCTACGTTAAACCCGAGCCGAACATGGCTGGCGTTGACCCTGGTGCGACCGTGTACCCTCTCTCGCCGGACCGGATCAGCCGTCGGCCACACCCGGCGCAGGACCCGGCGATGGGCGCCCATGGTCCAGCGCACCTGCCGCCATACTCAATATACCACAACGGTTCCAGACTGCTCGTTCCAATCCGCTGCCATCTTTTGAATCGGCACCGTGGGTCAAGAGTCGCTGTCAAGCAGTCTGACTGTTAAATCGGGCAGGATTCCAGGAGCCCAGTTGTCGTCCGGAACGCCGTTTGCAAGGAGTTTTCCACCGCCTTTGCCCATGGCGGGCGAACCCGGCGAACGGGCCGTTCGCCCGTCTGTGTGGGAATGCCGTGCGGGTCGGACTGGCACCAGAAAGGAGCCCCCCATGAAAGTGTTGATCGCGGACAAGTTTGAGTCGCAAGGCATCGAGGCATTGCGCGCCGCCGGGTGCGAAGTTGTCTCCGTTGTCGGCGCCAAGGACGCTGCCCTGATCCAGGCCATCAACCAGCACGCGCCTGAAGTGCTGATCGTCCGCAGCACCAAGGTCACCGCGCCGATGTTCGACGCCGCGCCCACGCTGGCGCTGGTGATCCGCGCCGGCTCGGGGTACGACACCATTGATGTGGCGGCGGCCACCCAGCGAAACGTTCGCGTGTGCAACTGCCCGGGGGCCAATTCGGTGGCCGTGGCGGAGCTGACGCTGGGGCTGATGATCGCGCTGGACCGACGGATCGTGGACGAAACCGCGGACCTGCGCCGCGGGGTATGGAACAAGAAAGAATACAGCAAGGCCCGGGGGCTGAAAGGGCGCACGCTGGGCATCGTGGGGCTGGGGCGCATCGGCTGGGAGGTCGCGCAGCGCGCCGCGGCCTTCGAAATGCAGTTGCTTTACACCGACGTCATTCCCCGGCCGGATGCCGAGCAGCGCTTCGGCCTGCGCCGCGTGCCTCTGGAAGAACTGCTCCGCGCGTCAGACTTTGTCACCCTGCACGTGCCGGGCGGCGCGGAGACGACGCGGCTGATCGGTGCCAGTCAATTGGCACTAATGAAGCCCACCGCCTTCCTGCTCAATTGCAGCCGGGGGGGCATCGTCGATGAAGCGGCCCTGGCCGACGCCATCCGCGCCCAGCGCCTGGCCGGTGCCGCGCTCGACGTCTACGAAGTGGAACCGACCGCCGCCGAGTCCGAGTTCAAGGACCCCACGCCGCAGCTTCCCCATGTCTATGGCACGCACCACGTGGGTGCATCCACCGAGCAGGCACAACTGGCCGTGGCCGAGCAGACCGTCGCCATCGTCAAGGCCTATGCCGAACGGGGAGAGTTCCTGTACTGCGTCAATCCGCCGCAGCCGGCCGGCGTACCCTGAACGGACGTCGGCCGTTTCGAGCGGCGCGGTGAGGTGGAGCGCGGGGATCGGGTTGACGGCGCGATTCGCTTCCCGCCGGCACCACCGGCGGTCACTGGCAGGGCGAGACCGCGCGCTTCGCACTCGCGGTACGTTGGGTGTCGGATTCCTAGTCTGCGACTTCATGGCACCCCCTTGACGATCCTCGCCCGATGGGTGGGCATCCGTGATGGCCACCAGCCGTGCCAATCTGCGCCGCCATGTCGCCTTCCATGACTGCTACCGACCTCCCGCTGAGGAATCGGCTTGAGACTCTCGGGACAGGATTTCCTGCTTCTCCTGGATAGACCCATCACATTGCGTCCTTTTCACGTATCGGCGGCGCCGCGCGCCGCCGAATCGGAATGCTCCCCCTTGACGATCGCCCCGTAATGGGTTGGCATTTGCCTACCGCGTATTCGAGCGCCGATATGAATTGAACACTACTTATGGAAAAGCGAAAACAGAAAACTAGCATTCCCACCGGGGGGGGGGGGGGGGAGCCATCAAGCGCCTCGAACAGCCCGATTGTCGCGCAGAAAAAAGGCCGTGTTCGCCACGATGGCGGTGGTGGCTGTACTGGGTCTAGCCGAGATTGTCCTTGCACTGTTCGGCGTACGCCCTACCTATCTCGTCGCCGATCCCTATGTCGGCTTCAAGGGCGACAGCCCGCTGTTTGAGAAAACGATGGAGGGCGGGCTCGAGGTGTTTCAAACCGTCCGCTCCAAGGTCGGGCTCTTTAATCTCCAGAAGTTCCCGGTGGTCAAAGGCGCCAACGCATACCGCATCTTCAGCATGGGCGGGTCGACGACCTACGGGCATCCCTATGACGACCGCACTTCGTTTTCAGGCTGGCTGCGCGCCTTTGCCAAGTCCGCCGACCCGGGGAGGGACTGGCAGATCATCAACTGCGGCGGGGTTTCGTACGCGAGCTATCGCGAAGCCAAGCTGATGGAAGAATTGATCCGGTACCAACCGGACCTGTTCATCATCCACACGGGCCACAACGAGTTCCTGGAGCGGCGCACCTACGCTGATATCATCGACGAACCACCGGTTCTCACCTGGGTTAACCGAGCCGTAAACCGCTCGCGCGTGGCCGCAGTCATGCACGGTGCCTGGCGCAGGTTTCGTCCGGACGCGCGACAGGCTGCAAAGCAACAATACCTGCTGACGGGCGAGGTCAAACCGCTGCTCGACTGGGCCGCAGGTCTGGACTACTACGAGCGCGATGAACCGATGCGTCGCCAGATCGTCGATCACTTTCGGTTCAATCTCGGCCGTATGGTGACCCTGGCCCGCTCGGTCGGAGCGGATGTTATTTTTGTCCAACCTCCGGTCAACCTGCGTGATTTTTCGCCCTTCAAGAGTCAACATCGCGCCGGAATGACTCCCGACGCGCTGGTTGAATGGCAAGAGCACTTTGATGCGGGAAGGGCAGCATGGGAGGCAGGGGACTACCAGCAGGCTGTGGCCTCACTCAAGCGGGCTCAGGCCATCGATGATCGGTATGCGGAACTGCATTACCTGCTGGGACGTGCGCTACTGGCCTTGCGCCAATACGACGCAGCCAAGTCGGCATTCGAAGCCGCGCTGGTCGAGGATGTGTGTCCGCTTCGGATTCTCCCCGAAATGAACACGGTCATTGAGCAAACGGCCCGTCAATACCGTGCACATCTGATCGACCTTCGCGCCGCGCTTGAACTCAGACGTCTGCGAGCGGACGGCCACTCCATGCTCGGCGATGAGGATTTTCTGGATCATGTCCACCCCACGATCGAGGCGAATCAACTCCTCGGCAGAATCCTCGTGGACGCGCTGGCCAGGCGTGGCGTCCTCCGCGCATCGCCTTCGTGGGGCGATGGAGAGGCCCGTGCGGTGGCGGCCATAATCGAAGCTTCGCTCAGTCCCCGCGATCATGCCGTCGCCGATGGCACGCTGGCGAAGGTCCTTCGCTGGGCGGGGAAGGAAGACGAAGCCGACCGGCTGGCCCTGCGTTCCGCCAGTGTCATTCCCGACGATCCCAACGCCATCGGAGAACTGGCTGCCGTCTACGAACGACAGGGGAAGGTTCACGAAGCCATCGAACTCTACGAGCGGGCCATCTCGATCGACCCGGGCGTGGGGCGTCGCTTCGTCGCCGTCGGATGGCTACTGCTGGAACTGGGCCGAATCGAAGATGCCCGCGTCCGTTTTGAACGGGCCATCCGCTTGGATCCGGCCGACGCCGGCGCCCATCGTGGTATCGGTACGACGCTCATGCGCGAACGCCTGTACGAGCGGGCTTTGCAGCATTACACGGCGGCGCTCCGTATCGATGCGGCGATTCCCGAGATACACGTGGACATTGGTATCGCACTCCTGAATCTAGGTCGACACGAAGAGGCTATCGACAAGGCCCAGGAGGAAATCCGCCTCAACCCGCGATCGCACTCTGCGCGTGTTCTGCTCGCTGCCGCTTATCGCGCAGAACAGCGCCTGGAGGAAGAACTCTCCGTCCGAACAGAACTCGTCACCATCTCACCCGACAGCCCGGAGGCGCGCATCGCCCTGGGTCGGTGCCTGCTCGAACAGGGAGATGCCCAAGCTGCCTTGGAACAGTATGCGGAGGCCGTCCGACTGCGTTCCGGTTCCCCCGATGCCCATTTCAACCTTGCGGTATCAATGGTTGAAACGGGTAACCTCGATGATGCCCAAAGTCATTTTGAACGGACGATAGCTCTTGCGCCGAAGAATCCATTGGCCTATTACCGACTGGGATTGCTCCGACGGCACCGCGGTGCTCATGCCGATGCCGTGTCGGTATTCCGCGCAGGGCTGGCCGCAGCTCCCGACTACGTTCCGCTCAATCAAGCGCTGGCGTGGACCCTGGCCACGTCTCCCGATGATGCGGTCCGCGATGGCGCCGTCGCCGTTCAGATCGCACACCACGCCTGCCAATTGACTCGGTTCGAAGATGCGCGATGTCTCGACGCGCTGGCAGCCGCTTATGCGGAGCAGGGACGCTTCGATGACGCCGTCGAAACCATGCGCAAGGCCATCGAGTTGGCCAACTCGGCGAGTCATCCAGACCATGCCAGGGAGCTGTCCGGGCGGTTAAAGAGCTACGAACAGCAGCAACCGGTTCGCGCGAAATAAGTCGATTGGCGACGGCGTTTCCAATCGCAACGATTTCTCCGATAGTATGCGCATGGCGACGACCATGCCCCCAGATCCTGATCAACCCACCGGCGCGGCCATGGCGCCGCAGGCCTCTACGCTGGCGGCCTTCGTCAACTTCTCCCGCGCGCTGCTCGAATGCGCCAACCGCGGACCATCGCGTATCGAGTTCTTGCCCGAGGCTACACGCCTGCTCTTCGACATCACCCAATGCGACCGGCTTGAACTTCGCGCCCGATCCGGACCCGTCTGCTACCGCTGGCGTGCCGACGCCGCTCGACCCAGGGACGGCATCCTCGAACTGCTTTGCGCGGACGCAAGCCTCGTTGTTTCCACACCCCAAGGCGACCTTCAGGCGCTGGCCCTGGAACGGTTGGCGGGTGACATCCTGGCGGGATGCGTGGACCGGGCTCTTCCCGGCTGCACGCCGCACGGCAGTTTCTGGACCGTGGATATCCGCCATTTGCCGGCCGCCTATGGCGCCCCGCCATGTCCGCCGCGCGGTTCGCACAGCGGTGCTCTCGCCATGATTCCCTTCGTCGTCGACGAACACACCGCGGGGTTGATGCGGCTGGAATACGACGGCGCGAACACCCTGTCGGCCGGCTCCGTCGAGTCGTACGAGGCGGTCGCCCAAACGCTGGGGCTGGCCATTGCACACCGCCGCGCCCAGGCGGCATTGCGCGAACGCGTCAAAGAGTTGACTTGCCTCTACGGAATGACCCGCGTGACGGAGGAGGCGGAGCTGACCATCGCCGAGGCGCTGGAACGCATCGTGCAACTGCTGCCGCCGGCGTGGCAGTTTCCCGCACAGGCCGTGGCACGCATCACGCTTGATGGCCGCGAGTTTCGCAGTGCAGGCTGGTCCGAGCCGGAAGGCAGCCAGAGAGAGCCCATCGAGGTCCACGACCTCCCTCGCGGATTTGTGGAGGTCGGCTATCGCGTGAACCCGGCCTCGCCTGAGGAACTCTTCCTCCCCGACGAACTGAGCCTCATTCGTGCCGTTGCTGCAGAATTGTCGCTGTTCATCGAACGGCGCGAGTCGGTCCACCATCGGGTGCGCCTCGAAGAACAGCTTCGCCAGGTCGACCGGCTGGCCACGATCGGCAAACTCGCCGCCGGACTCGCCCATGAACTGAACGAGCCGTTGGGCGCCATTCTGGGGTTCGCCCAGCTCGCCGCCAAAGCACCTGATGTGGGCGATGCGCCGCGCGCCGACCTGGAGAAAATCGTCAAGGCCGCGCTCCACGCGCGCGATATCGTCAAACAGCTTCAACTATTCGCCCGCCAGAGCCCCCCGCAAGTGAAAGCCGTTGCGCTCAACGAACTCGTGGAAGAAAGTCTTGCGATGCTCGCGCCCCGCCTGGCGGAAAAGAACGTGGCGCTGACGTGCGATCTGGCTGCGGACCTTCCCACGCTGTGGGCCGATCCCGTGCAGATTCAGCAGATTCTCGTCAATCTGGTGGTCAATGCACTACAGGCCCTGGGCGAATCGGGTACCATTCGGGTCACTACCAGGACCGCCGCGACGGGGCTGGTGCTCTCGGTCGAGGACACCGGACAGGGCATGACCGCCGATGTTCGCCGGCGCATGTTCGATCCCTTTTTCACCACCAAGGACGTCGGCGAGGGATTGGGCCTGGGACTGTCGGTGGTGCACGGCATTGTCTCCGCGCACGGCGGCACGATTCAGGTATTCAGTGAGCCCGACCGCGGCAGCCGATTCGAAGTGCTTCTGCCGCTCAAGGCGATTCGTTTCAAGGAAAGCGTGTCCGGTGCCGACTATGGCGAATGACCAACCCCACATCCTCGTCGTCGATGATTCCCCCGAAACGCTGGAAGTCCTCGAACGCAACCTCCGTGCCGCGGGCTACACCGTGGCCAAAGCGCCCGGCGTTCCCGAAGCCATTGCCGTCCTGGAACAAACGACGGTCGATCTGGTTATCACCGATCTGCGTATGCCGCGCGTCGGCGGGCTGGAACTCATCCGCCATATTCGTGAAAATCTGCGCGACGTGGGTATTATCACCATCACCGGCTACGCCTCCATCGAAAGCGCCGTGAGCGCGGTCAAGGAAGGGGCGGAGTTCTATCTTCCCAAACCGTTTACCGAAGAGGAACTTCTCGGGGCCGTCGCGCAGTCGTTGGCCCGAACCCGTGCGCGACGCACGGCGCGCGAGGCGCCTGATGTCGATGTGGCGCCGGCATTAGGGTTGCTCGGTGAATCCGATGCCATGCAGCACGTCTTTCGCGCCGTGGCCAAGGCCGCCGCCACCAACGCGACGGTGCTCATCACCGGAGAGAGCGGCACCGGCAAGGAACTGGTGGCGCGCGCCATTCATTATCAGGGGGCCAACCCCTCCGCCCCTTTTGTTCCCGTCAACTGCGCCGGCATTCCCGAAGGACTGGTCGAAAGCGAGTTGTTCGGTCATGTGAAGGGCGCCTTTACCGGGGCCATTACCACTCGCGCGGGGTTCTTCCTCACCGCTGACGGTGGCACCATTTTCCTGGACGAGATCGCCGAGCTGCCTTCCGCCACCCAGGCCAAGCTCCTTCGCGTGCTGGAGGACGGCCAGGTGCAGATGGTCGGCGCCAGCCGCCCCCGCGAAGTCGAAATCCGCGTGATCGCCGCCACCAACAAGGACCTGGCAAGACTGGCGAAACAGGGCGCGTTTCGAGACGATCTCTTCTTCCGACTCAATGTGGTCACCTTGCACCTGCCCGCGCTACGCGAACGAGGCGACGACGTGCTGCTGCTCGCGCGGCATTTTACGGCGCGTTTTGCGCGCCTGGCCGGGCGCGAGGCGCCGCAGTTCTCCGACCGCGCCATCGACGCCCTGCGCCGCTATCACTGGCCCGGCAACGTGCGTGAACTGGAGAACCTGATCCAGCGCCTCGTGGTGATGACCGAAGGGGCGACGATCGAGGTAACGGACCTGCCCCCGTTCATGCGGTATTCCGCGCCCCGCCCCCAGGATCCCAACCGCACGCTCGCTCAGGTAGAAAGCGAACACATCCGTAACGTGCTGGCGGCCGTCGGAGGCAACAAGACCCGCGCCGCCGACGTGCTCGGCATCGACCGCAAGACCCTCCGCGAAAAGCTCAAAAACCTCGCCCCCGACGAGCCCGATGCGACAGAACAATGATGCGACTCCGTCAACCCCCCCATTCTTGTGTCCCATCGCCCCCATTGGATACAATGCGATTATGAAGTTCACCGTCTTGATTCGCGCAGGCAACGAGAGCGGCTTCGTGGCGACCGTCCCGGCGTTGCCGGGGTGTGTGTCACAGGGACGTACACGTCGGCAAGCCCTCCGCAATGCGAAGGAGGCAATCGAAGCGTATATTGAAGCGCTGCTGGAGGACGGACTTCCGGTCCCTGTCCAGACCGACACCGAGTGGGTCGACGTCGAGGTGTCGGCCAAGTGAGCCGGCTGCCGCGCGCGTTGTCCTATCGGCGCGTAGTTGCGGCCCTGAAACGCGCCGGGTTCTCTGTGAAGCGACAGTAGGGCAGTCACATCGTGATGCGCCGCGACAATCCGTTCGCGCAGGTGGTCGTACCGGCCCATTCATCGCTCGATACAGGCACACTGGCCAGCATCCTCGCCGGGGCGGGGCTCACAGTCCCCGAGTTCTTGGAACTCCTCTGATTCGTATGCCAACGGGGTCGGAAAAACGTTATCAAGCGCCGTAAACGACGATCCTCGTACCACCCCCAACCTCCCTGAATAAGGTGGGGCGTTTTTCCCCGGTGATACCTTTTCCCCCACCCCAAATGTCCATTCCTCCACGCCAATAAGAAACCCCAGCCCAGGGCCGCCATTCAATATTTCGATCTTAACTCATTATAAACAATAAACTTACAGATTTCTTGGGGCGACTCTGCGGACCCGAAGCACATCGCGATTCCCTGTTTCCGCCTCCGGCACGCTGCGTGCCATAGGTAGGGCAGAGCGGACGGCGGGAACCACGCGGCTCCCCCCAACGCGGGATCCAACAAAACGAGAGGTGAGCCATGAAAACGAACACAGCGATCCAGGAGCGGCAGACGGTTTCCCGGCAGGGCAAGCGGCGAGGGCGGAAGCAAAACCTGCGGGTGCACCCGGAGACGGTACGCCGGCCGGCCGAGACGCCGCATGCCGACCACCCGGGACTGTGTGTGACCTGCAAGCACACCGAGCACTGCGATTTTCCGCGCCGCGAGGGGCACGCGGTGTTGACCTGCGACGAGTTCGAAGGTGATTCGGTCGTCCGGCGCCATGCCCTGGTCCCGCGGCCGGCGATGACCGAGCGCGCCGCGCTGGCCAACCGCGAGTGGTATCCGGGGTTGTGCACCACGTGCACCAGGCTCCCCACCTGCACCTTTCCCAAGCCGGAAGGGGGCGTGTGGAACTGCGACGAGTTTGAATAGCCACGTGCGGACTCGACAACGGGGCGTTGATCATTGCGGGCGAACCGAGTCGCCCAGGAAGGAAAACCACCCATGACCACAGGACCCGTTTCAACCCGAATGTCGCGAATTGACGAAGCGCTGCCCGCGCGCGAAGGCAACGGACGTACACTGCACAAGCCCGAGCGCCCGGTCGAGCAGCCGCCGGCACCCAAGGATACCCAGCTGGCGAGCAAGCTCCATCGCCGCAGCCTCTACGAGAGTGTCATCGCGCAGTACAACAAGGCTGCCGATGCGATCAAACTCAACCCCAGCATCCGCAAAATCCTCGCGCGCACCGAGAACGAAATCGTCGTCAACTTCCCGGTGCGCATGAACAACGGCGAAGTCGAGATGTTCACCGGCTATCGCGTGCAGCACAACGACGCGCTCGGCCCCTTCAAGGGCGGACTGCGCTACCACCCCGAGGTGGATCTGGACGAGGTCCGCGCACTGGCCGCGTGGATGACCTGGAAGTGCGCCCTGGCGGGCATTCCCTTCGGCGGCGCCAAGGGCGGCATCCAGATTGATCCCGCGCGCTACGCCGGCGCCGAGTTGGAACGCATCACGCGGCGGTTCGCGTATGCGCTGGGCGACAACATCGGGCCGGAATACGATATTCCCGCGCCGGACGTGAACACCAACGCGCAGATCATGGCCTGGATTCTCGATACGTATCTCTCCACGGTGCCGCCGCACGAGCGGCAGCGCAACATCCACGTGGTGACCGGCAAGCCCATCGAGGCGGGCGGCAGCGTGGGACGCGAGAAGGCAACCGGCCAGGGCGTGGTGTACACCATTCAACAGTGGGCGAGTGACCATAACTTGTCACTTCATGGCATGACCTTCACCGTGCAGGGCTTCGGCAACGTGGGCTCGTGGGCGGCGCGGCTGCTGTGCGCCCTGGGCGCCAAACTCATCGCCGCCGAAGACGTCACCGGCGGCACGCGCAACCTCGAGGGCATCGACCCCGACAAGCTCCTCGAACACGTCCGCGTCAACGGCGGGGTCTTCAAGTACCCGCGCGGCGAGTTCGTCGACCACATCATGTTCCTCAAGACGCCCGCCGACATCCTGATCCCCGCGGCGCTCCAGAGCCAGATCACCGCGGAGACCGCGCCCTGGCTGAACGTGCGGCTGGTGGCCGAGGGCGCCAACGGACCGACCGAGCCGGAAGCGGACGCGATTCTTCAGGACCGCGGCATCGACGTGATCCCGGACATCTTGTGCAACGCGGGCGGGGTGATCGTGAGCTACTTCGAGTGGTTGCAGAACAAGCGCAGCGAATTCTGGGATCTCGAAGAGGTGGACACCAAGCTGCGCAAACGCATCCTCCACGCGTATGGGCGGGTGCGCGATCGCGCCGCGCAGGCGCACGTGGACTGGCGCACCGCGGCCTACATGCTCGCGCTGGAACGGCTGGAAAAAGTCTATCTGGAGCGCGGAATATTTCCGTAAGCGAATGAGAGTGCCCCAGGAGGACACGCGAAACGACGCGCACCTCCTCCTTCAAAATGGCGCAACGCCCCGTTCAAAAGGGAGCGTCGTCGGCCACGAGAAGGTTGGGGTCGCCCCAGGTGCAATGGCGATCCGCCGCCCACCGGAGTACCGCAAGCATTCCTGCGTGCTCGCAGGCAGCCAGCAAAACCTCGCCGTCGGAGGCCTCGGTGACAGGTTTTCCGTGCGCCTCCGCGGGAATCGTGCGCGCCAGCCGCTCGTCGCTGACCCCCGCGGGCGAGTCGCGGTAACCGGCTTCGTTGCGCTGACGCAGTTCGAAGCGCAGGCGCCAAAGCAGCGCGTGCACTTCCGTCCGCTTGAGTTCGATGGCCGTTTCGCAGTGCATTTCAGCGCGGTCGTCGAGGCCCGCCAGACCCTGGCCGGCGGTCGGGTCGGCCGGAAACGAGAACAGCCAGCACATGGCGCAATACTGTCCCCAGACTTCGTGCAGGCGGAGGTGAACCTCCTCGTCGGAGTAGCGGTCGATGACCGCGCGGTCGATCAGGGCTTCCCGAAAGTGCTTCACGGTGCCGGGCGGGAGAACGCGGATGTCGTGCGCAGCGGGGGAGAGGTTGCGGCGGCGGCACTCGGCCACGCGGAGCTGGACGAGGTTGGCCTGCACCGCCATCGCCAGGGCGCGGACTTCGTGCGGGGGGCGGAAGGGCGAAGAGGAAGGAGGATGAACGGGTAACTTCATGTCGGTCAGTTCCCATCGGGGAATTTGGCGCGTTCGGGGCGCGGCTGCGAATGATAGCCGATGCGGGCGGAGCGGACGAATCTGGAGAGGTTGCTTGCTTCGAACGCAAACGGCGGAGATAGTCGTGCCTTGCGACAGGAGCGAGCGTGGGCGAGAGCATGACGCGGCTGGTCGATCAACATTTGCACTCGCGGCATTCGATGGACTCGCGGACGGAGCCGGAGGCCAACGTGGAAAGCGCGCTCACGCGCGGGCTCATGGGCCTGACGTTCACGGAGCACTTCGATACGCATCCAAACGACTGGCCGGGCTGCATTTATGACGATGCAGCGTATTCGGACACGATCGCCGGTCTGCGCTCGCGCTATGGCGCGCGCATTTTCATCGGCAAGGGGATCGAGGTGTGCTACCAGCCGTCGCGGATGGACTTCCTGGTTGATTTTCTGTCCCGGCACCGTTTCGACGTAGTTCTGCTGAGCGTGCACTACTTCGGCGCGGAAGCGGTGCACCGGCGGGAGCATTGGGACGGTGTGACGGCAGCGGAAGGGACGAGGCGGTACCTGGAGACGGTGCGCGAGGCGGCGCAATGTTGCGTGGAACTTCGTGGGTCACACGGACGGATCTTCGACGTGCTCGGGCACCTGGACCTGGTGAAGCGGTATACGCGGCGGTTCTTTGAGAGTTACGACGTGTCGGCGTGCGCGCCATTGATTGACGAGATTCTGCGGGCGTGCGTCGAAGCAGAACTGGTGCCGGAGATCAACACGTCGTCACTCCGCCAGGGGTTGAGTGAAACGATGCCGGGGCCGAAGACAGTGCGCCGCTTTGCGGAACTGGGCGGGACGGGCATGTCGCTCGGTTCCGACGCGCACCGGGCAGAAGACGTGGGTGCCGCGTTCGATGAGGCGGCGGCCATGCTGCGCGACGCGGGGATGCCGAGAATCGCGTGGTTTAAGGAACGGGAGCGTGTTGACATTCCACTCGATTAACGCGGGGTAACGTCTCGGCCGCTCGGTCATCCGGCAACCGGCGGGCGATGCAATTGCCGGTCGCCTGTTTATCCGGCGCGCTCCTCGATCCGTCACTCTTCCTTTGCTTTCTTGAAGGACCGCATTTCGGATTCGATGCGTTTTTCCAGTTCGGAGGGTTGCAGGTCGGCAAGGAGACGGCCGTCGGGGCCGACGAGAAACAGGCGGGGCAGGTTGGCCACGGTGGCGCGGTCGCGCCACAGGGCGCGAACCTGCTCATCCGCGGGCACCCATACGTTCGGCCAGGGGAGTTCGTGGGTGGCGATGGAACGACGGGCTTCCTTTTCGGTGAAGTCGAGGGTGACGCCGAGGATTTCGAATCCCTGAGTCTGCCACTTCTTGAGCAGCACCTTGAGAGGCGCCATTTTGGCCATGCACGGGCTGCACCAGGTGGCCCAGCAATCGACGAGCAACAGCTTCCCGCGGTAGTCGGCGGATGAGACGCGTCGTCCGTCAAGCGTGGTCAGGGCGAATTCGTAGGGCTCGCCGACGCGAGGAAGAGGCAGGGTCTCGATGCCGGCTTGTTGGGCGCGTTCTGCGGCTGCGTCGGCGCGCACTTTCTCACCTTCGCGGCCCATGACCTCGATGCCAAAAAACAGCGGGGAATCGGCAGCGACGCCTTGCGTATTGAATGAAGCATGGTCAAGGCGGATGCGCCCTGTGGATGACGAACCGCCCTGTGCACTTGGCAGGCGGCGCGGCTGTCCGTCGAACAGCACTGGCCGAATCTGGCGACCCTCCGCCTTCCATTCCGCGGAATAGGCGAGGTAGACGTTGACCTTGCCCGGCTGGGGGGCAATGACCAGGGCGACCTCGCCGGAGGCCGAGGACATGGTGCTGTCGGCAAGGATGAGGAACGGCCGGGAGAGCCAGGTCCAGCCGGTCTCGCTCTCGAAGGTCAGGGGTTGGGCGTGGACCGGCACGGCGAGCGCGGTCGTGAAGAACCAAAGGGCAAACTTCGGGGAACGCATCGACTTCGCATTCATGGGACGGCTTCTCCTGTGGGGTCCACTTCTTGTAATGCAGCGCTGAGCCGATCGCTCAGCTCATTCCAGGTGTTGGCCCAGTCGGCAGACCGTTGCCCGGCGGACCCTTCCATACGAAAGTCATCAGCCAGGCGCGCACATACTCCGCCCACGTCGGCCATTAGCCGCGAGGCGGCCGGGCGCCCTGTCACGGATGAATGACGGGCCGCAAAGCGTGCCATCGATTGCGCACCGTGGGACCATGACCGCAACGGGGCGCCGCGGGAAGGTTCGTCGGGAAGCTGCTTCCAAAGGGCCAGGGCGGCCGGACCGGTCATCAAGCCGAAGCGCTCGCCCAACACCGGGTCGAATGCGGCGCGGGCGTGGCGAAGTGCGGCGCCAAGGAGCGCCCGGCCTTCAGGGCGGCGCGGGGACAGGCATTCAACCACATAAACCTGAACCGGTGGGTCTGATAGTGCCACACTTGCGGCACCTGGTGCGAAACGGGCAAAAGGCGCGCCCGAGAACCCGACACCGCGATCGGAGGGTTCTTCGATGATCCCCCAACAGAACGATGCCTCTGCCTCCCAGCCCTGCCACGCGAGGACCGATTGTCCGTGCTCCAGCGCGCGGGCGATGAGCGGGCGGTAGCTGGCGTCGAAATGCTGACGAAACTCCGCGGCGCGATCGAGGCCGCGGGCTGCTTCGGGCGGGTGCAGCTCCCGCATTTCCAGTCCAAACAGCCGCGCCGCGGGAATGAGAAATCCGTCGCGTGCGAGCAGCGGCCAGACGGACGGCGGCTGATCGGGCGCGGCTGCTACCAGCAACGGCAGCCCGAGAGCGGCATGGAGGTCGTCGGCGTCGATCGTCAGCCCGGCACGGCGCAAAATGTCGTGCAGCGCCGCCGTAAGCGAGAACGCAGGGTCGATGTCCGGCATGGATGCCCTCTTGGCGTATCCAACGAGCGGAGTTGCCGCGTTGACGGCGTGCGCCGCCCGCGCTAGCATCCCTCGAACGCCAACTAATGTAGACAGGAAGGGGCATTCGTGGAACAGGCGCGGACGGTAGGCGAACTTCGCCGACAGGGCTTTCACGGCCGGTCGGTGAAACAGGAAATGCGCGAAAACCTGATCGCGCGCTTGCAAAGTGGCGACCGCCTGTTTCCCGGCATTGTGGGGTATGACGACACTGTCATTCCCCAGATCGTGAACGCGGTGCTCAGCCGCCACGACTTACTATTCCTGGGTTTGCGCGGCCAGGCCAAGACACGCATGATCCGCCTGCTGCCGCTGCTGCTTGACGAGTGGACGCCGACGTTGGCGGGCAGCGACCTGCCGGACGACCCTCTGGAGCCCCGGCTGGGGCCCAATCGCCGCCTGCTGGCTGAAAAAGGGGATGAGGCGCCGTTGCGTTGGCTGCATCGCAATGATCGCTTTCACGAAAAGCTGGCGACGCCGGATGTGACCATCGCCGACCTCATCGGCGAGATCGACCTGGTTAAACATGCCGAAGGACGCCACCTCGCTGATGAAGGGGTGATTCACTACGGGCTGATCCCGCGCACCAACCGCGGAATCTTCGCCATCAACGAACTGCCCGACCTGGCGCCGCGGATTCAAGTGGGCTTGTTCAATGCCCTGGAAGAACGCGATATTCAGATTCGCGGTTTTCCGCTCCGGCTGCCGCTCGACATCTGCATGGCGTTTACCGCCAATCCGGAGGATTACACCAACCGTGGTCGTATCGTCACGCCGCTGAAGGACCGTATCGGCTCGGTCATCCGCACGCACTATCCGCTGAGCCTGGAGGACGGCGTGGAAATCACCCGGGGCAGCGCGTGGCTCGAACGCAACGGTCACGAAGGGCGCGTCGAGATGCCTCGTTTCATGCTGGAGATCATCGAGGAGTTCGCACGCATCGCACGCAAGAGCCCGCACGTCAATCAGCAATCCGGTGTGTCCGTGCGCGCATCGGTGGCCAACGCCGAAATCCTGTTGTCCAACGCCGAGCGGCGCTGCCTGCGACATGGGGAGACCCACGTGGTGCCGCGGATCACCGATCTGCAATACATCGCGGCGGGGTGCCGCGGCAAGCTGGAGCTGATGCTGGCCGAGGACGACCGCGCCGAGGACAAACTCATTCAATCCTTGCTGGGCGAGGCGGTGAAGGCGGTCTTTGATCGCTACGGCAAAGTGAGCGAACTGGACGCCATCGTCGATGCGTTTTCCGACAAGGCAACGTCACTGGAAACCGGCGACGAGGTTTCCTCCCCGGCGCTGGTGGGCGCGGCGAAGAAGATTCCGGGTCTGCCGCGGGCGGCAGAGAACGTCTGCCGCGCCGCGGAGCTGGATGCGAACGCCGTAGGTATGCTCGCCGCCGCGGCGGAGTTTGTGCTCGAAGCCATGTACGTGAACAACCGCCTGAGCAAGTACGCGTACCACGGACGGACCTGTTTTAAGCGCTGACCGGATTCCTGGCGCGACCGACGACGATGGAAGACGGCGGTAGTCGAAACAAGCCCTGACGGCCGAGTTCACTGGAGCGGCACCTCCGTATGCGTCACATCTATCAGGAATGGGATGGCGTCGAGTTTCCCTCTCAGGATGCGCTTCAGGCGTTCGGAAACTTCATGGAATATCTTCTCGACTATGGCGACGAAGCGCTTCGCGCGCTGCGTGAACTGGCCGAAGATCCCGAACAGATGAAGATCATCGATCAGTGGATCAAGGAGGGGCTGCTCGATCGCATCGGCGTGCAATTCCGTCTCACGCCCCGCGCCATCAACAGCATCCAGCGCAAAGCGCTGATGGAGGTCTTCGGCAACTTGAAGTCCAACGCCTCCGAAGGGCACGAAACCACCATGACCGGCGCCGGCGGTGAGCGCACCGACGGAACGCGCGCCTACCGCTTCGGCGATCCGGTGAGCGATCTCGATCTCGCCGCCTCGCTGCGCAACGCCGTGAGTCGCGCAGGTCCGGTGCTCCCGCTGCGGCTGGCCGAGAGCGATTTCGCATTGAACCAGACCGAGTCCCGTGCCACGTGCAGCACCGTGATTCTGCTGGACATGTCGGGCTCCATGAGCCGCTGGCATCGCTTCGCCAGTGCCAAGCGCTGCGCCATGGCGATGTACGCCCTCATCCGGCAGCGCTTTGTGCTGGATAGCGTGGACGTCGTGGGGTTCGCATCGGGGTCGGAGGTCATTCCCGAGCACCGTCTGCCGCTGGCATTGCCCAAACGCGTTTCGATGTTCGATCCCCAGATCCGGCTGCGCGTGCCCTTGGCTGACCTTGCGCGCGCCCCGCAGCACTTCACCAACCTGCACATGGGGCTGCTGACCGCCGGGAAGTTATTGGCCCGGCGCGGCGGGCACAACAAACAGGTGTTCATCATCACCGACGGACAGCCGACCGCCCACGTCGAAGGCGGTGTCGTACACCTCGATTACCCCCCGACGGAAGCCACGGCGATGGCCACCCTTACCGAGGCGATGCGACTGGCGCGGAACGGTGTGCGTTTCTCTACCTTCGCGCTGATCGAGGATTACTATTACATGGACTGGGTCAGCTTTGTGGACCAACTGACCAAGTTGACCAAGGGGGTGGCCTTCTACTGCACCAGCGAAAGCCTGTCACAGTGTGTCATGGAATCGTACCAGTCGGGGCGACGCACCAAGACCTATATCGCCTGACGGATCGGCACTTGTCGCGGCGCCCCGTGCGACAACGTTCACGGACCGCTGAAGCTCCAGAGGGACATGGTCAAATGCGCGGCGAACAGGCGGCCACGTTCTCCGCCATGCGCTCGAATCCCTTCGCGTTGTCGATAAACCGACCGGCCAGCTCCTTGGCCTTGGCGTCATAAGCCGCGGCGTCCGACCAGGTCGAGCGCGGGTTGAGCAATTGCGCGGGTACATCAGGGCAGGTCTGCGGCACCGCCAGCCCGAAGACCGGATCGGCCGCGTAGGTCACTTTGTTCAGTTTTCCGGTCAGCGCTGCCTTGACCAGCCCTCGCGTATAATGCAGGTTCATACGCTTGCCGACGCCGACGCCCCCGCCGCTCCATCCGGTATTCACCAGCCAGCATTGAGCGCCGTGCGTGGCGAGTTTCTCGCCCAGCATGTCGGCGTAACGCTCCGGCGGCAGGGGAAGGAACGGAGCGCCGAAACAAGCGCTGAAAGTGGCTTTGGGCTCGGTGACTCCCTTTTCGGTACCCGCGACTTTGGCCGTGTATCCCGCCAGAAAGTGGTACATGGCCTGCTCGGGCGTCAACCGGGCGATGGGCGGCAGCACGCCGAAGGCGTCGCACGTCAAAAACACCACGTTCTTGGGATGTCCGCCCAGGCTGGGCATCACCGCGTTGTCGATGTACTCCAGCGGGTAGGCGGCGCGGGTGTTTTCGGTCAGTGCTTCAGAGTCAAAGTCTATCTCGCGGGTGGCCTCATGCAGCACCACGTTCTCCAGCACCGCGCCGAAGCGGATCGCGCCGTGAATCTGCGGCTCGTGCGCCGCGGACAGGCGGATGCATTTGGCGTAACACCCGCCTTCGATGTTAAAAACACCCTCATCGCCCCAACCGTGTTCATCGTCACCGATCAGACGCCGATGCGGATCCGCGGAGAGTGTGGTCTTGCCCGTGCCGCTCAGGCCGAAAAAGAGAGCCACGTCGCCGTCCGTCCCCACGTTGGCCGAGCAATGCATGCTGAATACCCCGGCCATGGGCAACAAATAATTCATAATGGTGAAAATGCTCTTCTTGATCTCTCCGGCATACGCAGTGCCGCCGATGAGAACCAGCCGGCGCGTCAGGTGAACCACCACAAATGTGCCCGAGTTCGTACCGTCCGCGGCCGGATCGCTCTCACAAGTGGGCGCCTGGAGGATGGTGAACTGCGGATCGTGCGCTGCGGTAGAGCCGAGCGCGGGTCGGATGAACAGTTGCGCAGCGAACAGGTTGTGCCAGGCCGTTTCGGTCACCACGCGGATGGGAATCTGCGTGGCGGGGTCAGCGCCGGCGAACATGTCTCGGACGTACAGCCGCCGCCCCCGGTAATGCTCGACGACTCTGCGATGCAGCCGCTCGAAATGCGCTTCACTGATGGGTCGGTTGACTTGGCCCCACCAGATGACTTCGCGGGTGGCGGGTTCTTGGACCAGGAACTTGTCCTGCGGAGACCGACCCGTGTGCCGACCCGTGGTGCAAACCAGTGCCCCGTTGGCCGCAAGGACACCCTCGCCCGAACGCAGCACGTGTTCGTAAAGCTCGGCCGGCGGAAGGTTCCAATACACCTCCGCAGGATCGGTAATGCCGTGTCGCTCCAGCGTGATGCGGCTGGGCGCGTGTCCATAGGTCGTCAAGATCGCTGCTCCGCATGGGCCGGCCCGACTTCCCGGCGGGATTCCGGCGGATTAAGCAACCGAGTGTAACACAGGCACAATGGGACACAACCCGAACCGGAGGGCGTCAGGGGCACAATACCGGCGAGGCCATGCGACCCTGCCAGGGCGCGTAATCTCCTGCCCCGTTGAGCAGATCAATGAGACGCAGCAGATCGGAACCCCCGGATAGACCTGAGCGGTCGATATCACACGAATAGGCGCCGAACGCGGGCGCTTGCTGGTTGTTCAGGCAATGGTCCACATGCGCCAAGATGTCCGCAACCGTGGCCCTCCCGTCGCCGTTGACGTCCCCGGGAAGGAAAGTGAAGTGCCCGAAGGTTTCGCCGCAGTGGTCGTTTCCCCCATAGCGGACTTGCGTTTGCGCTCCGGGTGGGAACGGACGATCAAGCACCAGGGCCAAGGTGCCGCCTGAGCGAATCTCGACAGCGGTCACCGACGGGGTTGCGACCGGATCACCGGAGCAGATGTTCCAACATTCCAAACGCTCCGCACCGGCCGGGGCCGCAACGATGAGGCGGTCAATGCCCTGTTGGTGCGCCCCGTCCGCCGGCGGGTGTGGCTGGCGGGCGTCGACGACCCCAACGGGCGGATCGAGAAACCACACTTCGCCCGACGGACATTCGGGCGGCGTACACAGCGCGTGAGCCCTCTGTACGCAAGCAAAGTCCCAATCGACGGCACAACAGAACGGATCTTCCCGGCAAACGGCGTCGCAGCAGTCCCGCCGGCAACACCCACGCCGGGAGGAACAGACAGCCTCGAACTCGTTATGTTGACAG
Organism: uncultured Phycisphaeraceae bacterium; assembly: GCA_964569425.1. Lineage (GTDB taxonomy): Bacteria > Planctomycetota > Phycisphaerae > UBA1845 > UBA1845 > JACQXM01. The sequence continues at coordinate 4,638 of CAZMVD010000048.1, read as the reverse complement.
GATGAGCCCGGCGGACAGTCGTTGTCGGATTCGCAAGAGGAAAACAGCGTCTCGGCAAAGCAATCGCCCTCCGCGTGCCAGCAGGCGAACACCGGGCAGACCTGACCCGCCTGGTCGCAGCGCGCGGCAGCCTGCGGAACGCCACCGGCGGTGAGACAATCCGAAGTCAGCAGGTCGTCGCAGGTATCGTCGGGCAGGCAGCAGGCTGTAGCGCCGCAGGGCGGATCGAACACGGCGTCGACGCAACTCATACGCGCTCTCCAGCGACCGAGGCACGCCGCCTCGGCGACATCATCCACGCACGTTTCTTCTCCTGGTACCGTCGCCAGGCAGCACGCGCCGGTGCCCAGGGCGCCGTGACAGCCGATGGTCACGTGAAACGTGGCGCGCGGGTTCCCACCGAAGTTGAAGAAGGACCACCCGCCGGGCGCGGTGGGAAGGTCGTACAGCGCGTAGTAGTCTCCGCTCTCGCCAACCTGCGCCCGTGCGGCCAGACCGACTCCGGTCCCGGGTTGATCCGGCGTCCAGGCGAGATACACGCGCTGCGGCAGGAAAACACCGGGCTCGAATAAGAACCGTGCTGATTCCCAAGTGCCGTCGCCAAGGCCGAAAAACTCGCGCCGCGTGCCGGCGATGGGTTCCCCTGGGCCATCGGCGTGCAGTTCCAACAGCAACCGGAACGGCCCGGAGATACCGCGAACACGCACTTCGTAGCTGGCCAGCTCGCAACCGGCATACGCGATGTCGATATCGTCCGCGACGGTGACGCCCGCGCCTTCCGCTCGGAAAAACGGCGGGGAGCGCGCCGCGCGATAGCCCACGTGCTGCCCGGCGCAGGGAGTAGTGGCAATCAGCTCCGCCGCGAAACTGCCATGAGGTCGCGAGGGAAAGCCGCCGAAGAAGTTGCTGCATCCCGTGAAGGGGTGGCCGAAGCTGTCGGCGGTGAAGCCGAGTTCGGCGGGCATGCCCGCCAGCCAACCGGCCTGGTCAGTGCTGAATTGTACACCCAGCCACACGGTGGTAGTGACCGGCGTGGGGCGTGGGGAGAAATCCACGACCACTTCGAACGAACCGTTGTCGGGGAAAGAAAGGCGCTTGAATGTGCGCGGGAAGACGCGCCCGCCGGCGTGGGGGCATTCGTCGTACAGCCCGACCTCGATGTCGAAGCCGGGGCCCGTGCCGTCGCCACCGCCCGAAATCTGAATCGTATATGCCGCCAAATCGCAGGCGTCGATCATGGTGGAAACGAGGTCGTCGGCAATCAGGCGGCCCATGCCCGGGCGATAGAGCTGGTCGCTGGCCGCATTGCGGTAAACGACAGTGCCATTCACCGGCACCGCGCTGCCTCGCACCGCCGCCACGCTCGATAAGGCTTGATCCGCGCGAATCACCACGCGGCGCAGCGGGCCGCTGTCGGGCAAGGGAACCCACTCGCCCGGCGCCGGAACCGGGTCTGCGCCATCGCCCGCGTACCCGTACCCCGCCAGACTCAGGAGCAATATCGCCCAGGACGCCACGACCCGGCAGGACAGGAATGGGGCCCCTGCATAGAAGCCACCCTGCCGATCCACGGCTGGAACGGGACTACTCCCGCTTAGCGTCCGAACGCTCAACATCCCCCGCCCCCTGGCTGTCCTCCTCACCGCCCGGCACGAGACCTCGCGCTGGGCCCGCGAACCCGCGCCGGCTGGTGGTCCGAAGGAACTCCGCTATTCGCCGACCGGCAGCAGTCTCGGCCAGTGTCGTGGCGCGATCGGCCGCCTCACGAAACGCAAGCTTGGACCCGAACAGCACACGGTATAGCTCTCGGATCTCGCGCACCTCGTCCCGGGAAAGCTCGGCGCGGCGGAGACCGACACGGTTCAACCCGAGTACTCGGCCGTCGCGATCCACCAGCGAGAAGGGGACCACGTCCATGGTCACACTGGCGTTGCCGGCGATCATGGCCAGTTCACCAATGCGTACGAACTGGTGCACCGCGGCGCCGCCGCCCATGGTCACCCGATCACCCACCTCTACATGTCCCGCGAGCAGCACCCCATTGATCAACGTCACCTGGTCTCCCACGGTACAGTTGTGCGCCACGTGGCTGCCCGCCAGCAGAAAGCACCGCTCGCCGACTCGCGTTTCAGATTCCGGAATGGTGCCGCGATGAATGGTGACGTACTCGCGGACGATCGTCTCCCGTCCGATGCGGCAGAAGCTCCGCTCCCCTTGGTATTTCACGTCCTGCGGCTCGTGCCCGATGATCGCGCCGGGATGGATAACGCACCCCTCGCCGATCTCCGTCCAGCCCGTAAGGTACACACCGTGGCAGAGCCGGCACCTCGGCCCCATGCGAACGTGTGCATCAATCACACAAAAAGGCCCGATCTCGACCGTGGGGTCGATCTCGGCCTTGGGGTTGACGATCGCTGTGGGGTGGATGGCCAATGGGGCACTCCCCAAAATAAGTGACTGCCCGCCCATTACCTTAGCGAGAGCCGGCGACCAGCCCCCAGTTCGCGCAACATCTCTTGCGAAAGGAAGAGGGTGGGGCCGTCCGGGTACCGTTCGTGCCTGCCAAACTGGCAGCGGCAGTGGGTGGCGCCGATACCGTCCGACCAGTATATGCGAAAAACGCTTGATTCTCCACTGCCCGAGCGTTGGCGTCGAGTGGCACGCTGCATGTATGGTGAAACGCCGGGCGGGACTCACGCCGACAAAACGGCGGTGGCCCCATGGTCCCACGAACCGGCTACCCGGATACGGAGGCCCGAAAACCTTGAATCTGGATCGTTTCACGGTCAAAGCAGGTGAAGCCGTTCAAGCAGCGGAACAGCAGGCCAGAACCATGGGCCATGGCGAACTGGCGCCGTTGCACCTCTTGCAGGCCCTGCTCAAGTCCGACAGCGCTACCGGACAGGCGGGCGGCAGCGTCGTGGTCCCCCTTCTGGAAAAAGCAGGGGTCCGTGCAGACCGCCTGCGCGCCGTGGTCGATGCCGAATTGAAGCGCTTGCCGCGTGTCACCGGCGGCAGCCTGGCCATGAGCCGTGAGTTGCACGACGTGCTCCAGACGGCACAGCGCGAGTCGGAGCGGATGAAGGACCAGTATGTTTCCTCCGAGCACCTGCTGCTCGCCCTGGCCGAAGTCAGCAGCGATGCCCAGGAAGCGCTGACCCTCTGCGGTGCACAGCGCGATGCGATTCTGGCCGCGCTAAAGGAAGTTCGGGGTGGTGCCACCATATCGTCACAAAATCCCGAGGAGACCTACCAGGCGCTCGAACGCTACGGCAAGGACCTGGTCGCCCTGGCGCGGCAGGGCAAGCTCGACCCGGTGATCGGGCGCGATGAGGAAATCCGCCGCTGCATGCAGATCCTGGCGCGGCGCACCAAGAACAACCCGGTGCTCATCGGCGAGCCGGGCGTCGGCAAAACGGCCATCGTGGAAGGGCTGGCGCAGCGCATCCTGGCGGGCGACGTGCCCGAAGTGCTCAAGAACAAGCGTCTGGTAGCGCTGGACATGGGAGCGCTCATTGCCGGCGCCAAGTTCCGGGGAGAGTTCGAGGAGCGTCTCAAAGCGGTGGTCCGCGAAGTCGTCGAGTCCGACGGCAAGGTCATTCTGTTCATCGACGAATTGCACACGGTAGTCGGCGCGGGCCGCGCCGAAGGCGCCGTGGATGCCGGCAACCTGCTTAAGCCCGCTTTGGCCCGCGGCGAGCTGCGCTGTATCGGCGCCACCACGCTCGACGAGTACCGCAAGCATGTCGAAAAAGACAAAGCCCTCGAACGCCGATTCCAGACACTCTACGTGGGCGAGCCTACCGTCGAGGACACCATCGCCATCCTTCGCGGGTTGAAAGCCCGATACGACGCGCACCACGGCGTGCGCATTCAGGATGCAGCGCTCGTCGCCGCCGCCACGCTCGCCCATCGTTACATCAGCGACCGCAAACTGCCTGACAAAGCGATCGATTTGATCGACGAGGCGGCCTCGCGCCTCCGTATCGAAAACGACTCGCTGCCCTCGGAACTGGACGAGCTTCGCCGCCGCATCATGCAACTGGAAATCGAGCGCGAAGCCCTCAAACTGGAAAAAGACGACGCCAGCCGCAAGCAGCTTAGCGCTTTGGAAAAAACCCTGGCCGAGCTTCAGGAGCGGAATCGCTCCCTCACCGCCCGGTGGGAGAATGAAAAAAAGGACCTCGAAGCCGTCAAGGCGCTCAAACAGCAGATCGATGCCCGGCACCTCGAACTGGAAGACGCCCAGCGCCGCGGCGACCTCGAACGCGCCGCGCGCATTCGCTACGCCGAGCTGCGCGATCTCGATCAGCAGCTCGCCGACCACGAACGCAGGCTGAACGAACGGCATACGACCGGGGAGGGGCTGCTCCGCGAAGAAGTCACGCCCGAAGAGATCGCCGAAGTGGTCAGCAAGTGGACCGGTGTCCCCGTCTCGCGCCTCCTGGAGGGCGAGCGCGAGAAGCTGCTGCGAATGGAGGACCGCCTGCACGAGCGCGTTGTCGGTCAGGAAGAAGCCCTTCGCGCCGTGGCCGATGCCGTCCGCCGCGCCCGCGCCGGGCTCGGCGATCCGCATCGTCCCATCGGTTCGTTCCTGTTCCTCGGTCCCACCGGCGTGGGAAAGACGGAACTGTGCAA
>CAZMVD010000047.1:0-28401 GCA_964569425.1 uncultured Phycisphaeraceae bacterium | reverse complement strand
CAAGTCCGTTTCTACTTTAATCATCCCGCCGCATTGCAGGCGGCTGATGTGTTACTCTTATTCGTTGGGCAGGTACATGACTTCCACGTCGGGCGGCGCCTGAAACACGAACCGCGCGGGGTTGATTTCTTCGTTGAGTTTGATGTCCGTCACTCGGCTCTGGTAAACGACTTCGTCGTTCTTGCCCTTGCCCTGCGTCTGGATATTCAGGCCGGTGGCGGTGTCGTAGTAGACGAGCGTCCGGACGATGGGACCGTCTCCGGGCTTGCGGGGCACCAGCTCGATCACCACGCAATCGCGATCGTCCACCTTTTCGTTGCCGAGCAGTCTGGCTTCGTGATCTTTGCCCATGGCGTGCAGGTAGGTGGCGATGTCGCCGCGAACGGTGGGGTCGACCTTCTGCTTGATGGCCACCGTTTCGCCGCGCTGCTGCGAGACGGTGTAGAACCACTCGCCATCGCTGATCATGGTGGACCGGCTTTCGATCGTGGATTCCTGCCCGTCGAGCGAGTGGATGGACGTGCCCCGGATTTCGGAGCGGTACAGGTACTGGTCGCCTTTGCGCATCCACTCGATGGTTCCCTCGACGCGCGAATCGGTTCGTCCCCCGTCGCGGCGCTGGTACTCCTGGCTGGTGGACAACCGCGCGGTGTACGATCGCACTTTCTGATGCTGCGCCACGAGCCGCTGCTCTACCTCCGCCAGTGTCTCGGCGCGGGCCGTGACCGGGGGCAGGAGCGAAAGGACGGCCGCGACGCAACCAATGCACGTTGTCTTCATGTTGGCGACTCCTGAATGTCGGACGGAATCCCGCGGTGGCGAATTCCCCTCTCCTGACCAGGCGGACTTCCGAAAGGTGATCATCGTAGCTGGTGAGTGCGATTCTGGCGACTGCCGGCCGGGTGGTGGCTTTCGCCGTTCCGAATGCACGCGGAACGCAACCACTTTCGTGCTGAACCCGATTCGAAACGGTTTGTTCACACGATCGGCGAACCGGACTGTGTGGAAAGCCCCAATCGGTGGGGAATTTTCCCCAGTCCACCGGGACAAAAGGCCCCGCCCGCTCTCGCCAACATGCCGGGAACATGGTAAATTCCGGTTTCCAGGGGGGATTCGGTCGGGCCGGCCGGACGACCAACTGGCACACGGTTTGCAATAACGTCCCTTGTCCTTGGTTCCGGGCCGATGCCCGGCGGGGATGCGGGAGGTCGGTGCGCCGATCGCGCCCGAACACGCCTCCTCCGCAAAGGCGGTTATTACCCTATAGGAGTTTCCACCATGTCCGAGTTGAACCCGTTTGCCATTGCCCAACAACAGCTTGACGAGGCCGCACAGCGATTGGGCCTCGACGCCGCCACGCACGAATTTCTCCGCTGGCCGATGCGCGAATACCACTTCACGCTGCCCCTCAAGATGGACAACGGCACCACGCGGATCTTCAAGGGCTATCGCGTGCAATACAACAACGCGCGCGGACCGACCAAGGGCGGCCTGCGCTGGCACCCGGAGGAGACCATCGACACGGTGCGCGCACTGGCGGCGTGGATGACCTGGAAGACGTCGGTGGTGGATATTCCGCTGGGCGGCGGCAAGGGCGGCATCACCTGCAACCCCAAGGAGCTGTCAGAAGCGGAGAAGGAGCGGCTGGCCCGCACCTACATTCGCGCGGTGGGCCGCGAACTGGGCGTCCACCGCGACGTGCCCGCGCCGGACGTCTACACCACGCCGCAGATCATGGCATGGATGATGGATGAATATGAGGTGTTGATGGGCCATTCGCACCCCGGCATGATCACCGGAAAGCCGCTGGCCATCGGCGGGTCGCAGGGGCGGGGCGATGCCACCGCGCGCGGCGGCATTTACTGCGTCCGCGAGGCGGCCAAGGCGCTCAACCTCGACGTGCGCCGCAGTTCGTACGCCATTCAGGGCTTCGGCAATGCCGGCCAGTTCGCCGCCACGCTGCACCCCGAGATACTGGGCGGCGGCACATTGATCGCGGCCAGCGATTCTCGCGGCGGCGTAATGTCCAAGGACGGCATCGACCCCAAGGCGCTGGTCAAGCACAAGCTGGAAACCGGCGCGGTGGCCAACTTCCCGGGGACCAAGCCCATCTCGAACCAGGAACTGCTGGAGCTGCAATGCGACATTCTGTACCCGTCGGCGCTGGAGGGCGTAATCACGGCGCGGAACGCGGGCAACATCAAGGCCAAGATCATGTGCGAGTTGGCCAACGGCCCCACCACCCCGGAAGCCGACAAGATTCTCTTCGAAAAGGGCATCTATGTCCTGCCCGACTTCCTGGCCAACGCCGGCGGCGTCACCGTCTCCTATTTCGAGCAGGTGCAGAACACCTACAACTACTATTGGACGCTGGAGGACGTGCACCAGCAGCTCGATCGCAAGATGACCGAGGCCTATCGCGCGGTGTACGAAATGTCCAAGAAGACCAAGGTGCACAACCGCCTGAACGCGTACATGGTCGCCGTGGCCCGCGTGGCCGAGGCGTGCAAGATCCGCGGATGGGTGTAGGAAGAATGGCGAATGGCGAATCGGGAATGGCGAATGCGGAAAGCGGCATGAAGAACTGCGCGTGATGATGCGCGCGTAAGTGCGACAGCGAGTTCGGTACGCGTGGCGCGTTCCCTCGGTGCGTGTGAAAGCGCTGCAGCGCCGGCTTGGCCAATTTCCCCGGGCGGGGGTAGAATCCACGCCTGATATGCCCGGGAAGCGTGAAAAAGTCGTCGTCGCGATGAGCGGCGGGGTGGATTCCAGCGTGGCCGCGTGCCTGCTCGTGGAGCAGGGCTACGAGGTGCTGGGGCTGTTCATGCGCCACGGCGCCGCTGCGCCCGCCGAGTCCCTCGAACCGCAGCCCGTCGCTTGTGCGAACGGCGAGACCGCCGGGCGGGCAAGTGGCGTCGGGGCGCCCCGTGGCGAGGCTCCGCCCTCCGCCGTCCGCATTCCGCATTCGCCCCGCGGCGGTCGCGCGCTCAACGTCGTGGACCCTCTGCCGGCGTCGCCCGCGGCGGCATCCCGCCCACACCAGGGTTGCTGCAGTGCCAACGACGCCGCGGATGCGCGCTACGTGGCGGGGCTGCTGGGCATCCCGTTTTACGCGCTGAACTTCGAGCACGATTTCGACGAGCTGATCGACTATTTCGCCGACGAATACGCGCGCGGCCGCACGCCCAATCCCTGCGTGGTGTGCAACGACCGGCTGAAGTTCGGGCGCGTGGTCGAATATGCGGACGCGGTCGGGGCACGATACATCGCCACCGGTCATTATGCACGGGTGGAGCGGCATCAGGGACGGGGAGAGTTGTGGCGCGCCCGCGATCGGCGGAAGGACCAGTCGTATGTGCTGTTCGGCCTGGCGCGCGGGGTGCTCGATCGCGCATTGTTCCCGATCGGGGGCATGGAAAAGCGCGACGTACGCGCGCTGGCGGCGCGCTACGAGCTGCCCAACCGCGACAAGCCGGACTCGGTGGAGATCTGCTTTGTGCCCGATCGCGACTATGCGCGAGTGGTCCGGCAGCGGCGACCGGATGCGTTCGTGCCCGGCGAGGTGGTGGACGCTGCGGGCCGCGTGCTCGGGCGGCACGAGGGAATCGGGCATTACACCATCGGGCAGCGCCGCGGGCTGGGCATTGCCGCGGGGCGCCCGGTGTACGTCACCGGCCTTGAAGTCGCTGACAATCGCGTGACACTCGGAGACGCGGCGGCGCTGTGCAGCGCGGGACTGGTCGCGGAACGCGTGAACTACCTCGTCGATCCGCCGGCGGAACCCTTCCGCGCCGCGGCACAGATTCGCTACCAGCACGCAGCGGCGGCGGCGACCGTGTATCCGCTGAAAAAGGGCCGATTCCGCGTGCTGTTCGACGAGCCGCAAAAGGCGGTCACGCCCGGGCAGGCGGTGGTGCTGTACGATGGCGACCGCGTGCTCGGCGGCGGGTGGATCGCGGCGCCCTGTTCGGCTTGACGGCGGCGGCCCTGCCGCGCGGCGATCCGCTTACGCCCGTTCATTCCCTTAGGGAGCCGGTAGTGATGCGACCGCGGAGTCATCAGCGATGAAAGCCTGGCTGCTTGATGGATTCCAGGGACTCGGCGCGTTGCGCCTGGCGAACGACGTTCCACCGCCCAATCCCGGCGCCGGTGAGGTGCGCCTGCGCGTGCACTTCGCCGCGCTCAACCCCGCCGATCGCTTTCTGGCGGAGAACCTCTACCCCGCCAAACCCACCCTGCCCCACATCCTGGGGCGCGACGCCTTCGGCATCGTCGAATGCGTCGGACCAGGTGTGACCGATTGGCGCCCCGGCGACCGCGCGGCCGTGCTCCGCGGCGATGCCGGCGTCGATAAGCCCGGCACCCTGGCCGAGTTCGTCACGGTCCCCGCTGAAGTGCTGGTCCCCCCACCCGCCGGTTGGGAGGATGCCCAGTGCGCCGCCGCGCCCCTGGTGTACCTGACGGCGCACCAGGCCCTGAATCAGTGGGGACCGCTGACCGGCGCCACGGTGCTCATCACGGGCGCTTCGGGCGGCGTGGGCGTGGCCGCGCTCCACCTGGCCAAAGCCGCAGGCCATCGCGTGATCGCCCTGTCGCGCAGCGCCGAAAAGAGCGAACGACTGCGCAAACTGGGTGCCGACCTGGTGCTCGACCCCGCCGATCCCGAACTCAAGCGCCGCGTGCGCGAGTTCACGGCGAAAAGGGGCGTCGACCTCATCGTCGATAACATCGCGGGCGAACTATTCAACTCGGTGCTCGACACGCTCGGCTTCGGCGGACGGCTCAGCGTGGTGGGCATGTTGGGCGGAACCGTTCCCGAATTTCAAACGGCCAAGCTCATTTTCCGCCGCATCCGCATCGGCGGTGTCGCGGTCCACGATTACAAAGGGGCAGCAGCGCAGAGCGCCTGGACCGAAATCGTCGGCCTGCTTCACCGCACCAGCGCCCGGCCGCTGGTCGATTCGGTCTTCCCCTTCGACCAGCTCAGGGAGGCCTTCGCCCGGCTCGCCGCCGGACCGATGGGCAAGGTCGTTGTCCGGGTCGCCGAATAGTCCGACCGCGCCCGCAGCGCGCACATACCATGCGTGGCGCGATTGTCCGATTATTGCTCAACCAGTAATATCCATGCGTGAAAAACAATGAAAGTCAGATCGCGCGTCGCGCGGCCGAGTCCATCGGGGCCCGCGTTCGCCGTTTGCGCCGCGAGTCGGGGCTGTCGCAGGCGGAGCTTGCCGCCGCGGCCAACGTAAACCAGGGTTACATCTCGGCCATCGAACGCGACCTCGCCAACCCGCGTCCCCGAACGCTCGATGCCCTCGCGGTGGCGCTCAATCTGCCCCAGGGCGTGCTTATCGGCGGCGGGCGTGAACACGACACCCCCCAACCGCTGGACACCTGCGAGCTGCCGTTGCACGGGACCATACCCGCCGGGCCACCGGCTGAATCGCAGGAGCAGCTCGAGATGTTCCCGGTGCTTCGCCATCAGTGGTCGCCGGATCATTACTGCCTGCGGCTGTCGTTCGACAGTATGGAGCCGACGCTCAAGCCGGGGGATATCGTGCTGGTCCACTATCGCCCGGACGTGGATCCGGAGCTGGTGCAGGGGCGGGTATGCGCCTGCCTGGTCGATGGCCAGCCGACGCTCAAGCGCGTGAGCGTGGAGTGGCGCGGCGGCGAGCCGATCATCATCCTCCGCGGCGATAACCCGCGCGTGCCGCCGCTGCTCATCGATCCCTCGCGTGAATTTTCGATTCAGGGAATCGTGGTGCGCCTCGTTTGCCGCGAACTATAATGGACACGTTCTCACAATGGGGACCACCCCGGCGTGTGTCGCCGGCCTCGTTTGGGCGCACAGTGGGGCCGGCGTCTCTGCCGGCCGGATGTATGACACCGGCATCGTGCCCAAGCGCTGGGGGACCGGCTTTCCAGCCGGTCATGACAAACCGCACCACCCTGGAGCCCGATCATGTGCCTGCTGACCAGTGCCATATTACTGACACTTTCCATCGTTCCCTCCGCGCAGCCACCCAGCCTCGACAGCCCCCTCTCCCCCGCCCTGATCGCCATGGTCGAGGAGTACTTCCGCACTGACGACGTCCGGGAACGCGCCGCCATAGCCCCCCGGATCGAAAAGGCCGCCCACGGTTCCGCCGCCACCGCCGCCGCGGCGCTGCTCGCGGTGAACTTGTGGGAGCCTGTCACTCCGGAAGGCCGCAGCATATCGTTCAAGCGAAAAAACGGGGAAACGCTGGTCATTCATTGTGCCGCCCCGAAGGAATATGCTCCCGAGCGCGAGCACCCGCTGCTGTTGCTTGTCGACGATGAGCAAGCCGACCTCCAGCAGTCCGCCGCCGCGGCCCGCTCCTTTTTCAAAGAAGCCGCCGACCCGTACATCATCGCCAGCGCCAACCGTCGGATTCCCGCGGCTTTCCATGAGAGCGACGAGGCCGTGGCCCTGTTCGACGACATCCTCTTCGCCATCCGCCGCCAACTCCGTGTTGATGCCGACCGCATGTTTCTGTCCGCGCTGGTGAGCCCCGCGCCCGATGGTGCCTGGATGCTGGCGCTGATGCGCCCCCGTGCGTTCGCGGGGGCCGTATTGTTGGCCGGCCGACCCGACCTTCCCTATCCCGCCCATCTGTACGAACTGCTGCTACCCAACCTGCGACGCACACCCGTGCTGACCGGTCTCGTTCCGGCCTCCCTCGCCGCGGAAAATCCGCGCGCCGCGACCCTACATGCCGCGCAACAAATCATGGTCGAGATTGCGCGGCGCGAGAAATTGCCCATCACGCTGGCGAACTCGACCGGCGGCGACGACATGTCGAGCATTCGCGGCGCAGCCCAGCGGCTTCTCTCCACCCGCCGCCCCAGTCCCTATGGCGACTTCACGCTGTGGTTCCGCTTCCCCGCGCAGGGCGATCTCGGCTGGGTGAAGGTGACGCGGCTGACCGGGGAGGCATGGAAGGGCGAGGAACTCGCCATCCTGACCGCGCCGCGCACCGATCGCGACCATTACATTCGCGAAGTGCTCGAAGAACATCTCGCCATGGTGCAGGGACGGATCGACGGCCAGTCCATCCACCTGCGCACTCGACACGTCGAGGAACTCGAACTCCGCCTCCCGCTCGACGCGCTCGACTGGACACGCCCGGTCACCGTCACCATCAATGACCGCAAACGCTTCTCGGGGCTCCTGACGCCCACCATCGCGACCATGCTGGAGAGCGCGTTTGCCGAATGGGAATTCGCCCGTCCTCCGGCGGTGACCCGGCGGTTCACGATCAAGGAGGCAGAGTAGGACCGGACCGTGGCGATCAAACAGTGGCGATTGGCGGGCGAGCGGGCAGGCCCGCGTGGCAACGCCGGATCACGGTGCGACTACCCGGCTGCCCCGGTTGCGATCGGATGGCCGCACAGCGCGGCGCGCAAGCGAGCCGGCGGCCGTTGGCCGTCGCCTGCGGCGACCAGCGAACCCCAGACCACGCCACCATGTAAAGCGGGCGCCGCCCGCCCATGCGATGGCGCTCAGAATACGGCCGGCGCCAGGTCGCGGCGGGCCTCCACCCGGTTGCGCCCCCGCGACTTGGCAAGGTACAGTTGCTCATCGGCGGCGCGAATGACCATGGCTGCCTGATTGGCATCTACGCTTTCGCAGCACACCGCGCCCACGCTGACGGTCACCCGCAGCGCCAGGCTTTCCCAGGGCACGGTGAGATGGCTGACGGCGGTTCGCAGACGCTCGGCCAGCAGCCGGACCCCCTCATAGGGCGTTTCCGGCGCGATCACGGCAAATTCCTCGCCGCCGTACCGGGCGAGGTAGTCAACCTTGCGCAGATTGTCGTCAAGGATGCGCGCCACCGCCTGCAACACGCGGTCGCCGGCCTGGTGGCCGTGCCGGTCGTTGAACGCCTTGAAGTGATCGACGTCCAGCATCAGCAGCGCGAACGGCGTGCCGCCGCGCGCCGCGCGGTCGAGTTCAAGTTGCATGCGCGCGTCGAAGGCGGCGCGGTTGCCCACGCCGGTCAGCGCATCGGTGGTGGCGCGGTGGAGCAGGTCCGCCTGTTGCAGGGCCATGGTCTGGTTTTCGAGGTGCATGGAAACGCTCAGTTCGGCGATGCGCTCGCGCACTTCCGATTCGATTTCATCGACGGAGCGGACGCGCCCTTTCGAGATTTCCAGCGCCTTGCGTATGGCGGCCATCTCGCGCGCGATCTCCCCCAGCAGCCCCAGCGCCGACGGCTCGTCCATGGCGAAGTACCGGCGAAACTCCCCCGCGAACTCCTCCGCCTCCGGCCGGCACGCGCCATCGTGGATGCAGATCACCTCGGCTGCGCGCTCCGCAACACCCAGTACATGGGCCAGCGAGGAGGCGTTACCCGCGTCCTCACTTTCGCGGAAGAGCCGCACCGCATGGCAAATCGCCTCGGGCAGTCCCCAGCGGCGCAGCAGGTCAGCACCCACCTGGGCGTAATGCTGGCCGAACGCCTCCAGTTCCAGCGGCGGAAGATCGTGTGGAACTCGCTTGGCGCGGCTCAGCACCTGGGCGTATTCCGCGGGTACGCCGGCGGCCAGCACCGCGCGGCCGATCTGGCTCAACAGGCCGGCGGCGAACGCGTCCTGCGGTGCGTAGCAGCGCGTGGCCGCCGCGACCACTTTCGCCGCAGCGCCGCATGCCAGCGACTCCAGCACAAACTGATCGTGGTGGAAGCCGGCACAGCCATTCGCCTTTCCCGAGCCCAGCACCGCCAGCGAGAGCGCCATCATCTTGACGCCGCGCACACCGAGCAGCGCCACCGCCTGGTGCAGGGAGGAAACCTCGCGCCCCACGCCGGCCATGGGCGAGTTGACGAATCGAAGTATCTTGGCCGTTAATACCGGGTCCATCGCGATCGCTTCGGCGATGTCCCGCGTGGATACATCAGACTGCCGCGTCAGCTCCAACAACCGGACCACCACCCCGGGCGGGGTGGGCAGTTTTCCGTTCAACTCCAGGCGATCCGTCAGGCACGTACTCATTCTGTCTGTTCCCCATACGACTCGTTCAACCGGAAACACAACATCCCGGAATTCAGTCTTGTCTTGTCCATCCCGCGCAATGCGCCGCACGCCGATACGCCGCGCGACCGACACCCGCTGCGCCGGGAAGACATGCGATGATCGAGGGCATCGGCCGCAGTGTGCATCCGCCAGGCATGACGATTCCACCCCCAGTGATCGGCGCGGCCGGTCAAGTGCCCACCGCCAGGTACTCCGTTGCATGTATCGGCTGTGTAGGTACGGGAAAATACTTACTGCCAAACGCTTGTCATAAGGCGGATGCGGCAATTTGCCACTCGATGATCGGACCGGCGCGCCTCGCGCCGGCTGGTGCAACTATTATGTGCCGATCAGCAGCACTTCGCGCGATGCACGATTGGTGGAGAGAGCATAAGGCTGAGCAGCCAAGGCCGTCACACGCACGCTACGCTTTACGCCTCGCAGCAGTTCGGCCAGCTCTTCAACCCCCGGCACGCCGTCTCCTCGGTAGGAAACCACCAGTACACTCTCTCTGAACTGCGCAAAAAGCGCCGCGAACAGGTCGCGGACCAACCGTGCATCGGTCCACGGGTCCGGGCGCGGCGTCAGTCGGCGATGGGCCGATGAGTGGTCAATCATCGCCTCCCAGGTGTCATAATGAACCAGCCCCTCCAGGAAGTGATAGAAGGCGCGATAATCCACGCCGGCCCCATCGGCCCGCACATAGGGAGGGTCGATGTACACCAGATCGAAGCCCGGCGCGAGCGCCAGCGCATCGCCGCACAGCGCTCGACACGCAACCCCGGAATCGAACACCGCCGCGTTCGCCTCGCGCGCGAACACGGCCACATGGTCGTCAAACGACCGATCCCAGCTCGCCTTGTTGCCGAAGCCGCGCCGCACGTCCGCCGTCCGCATGTACAGGTTGCGGCGGTGGAACAGGTTGTACGGCCGCTTGGCCATCGCCGCCTGAAACACCGCGTACCATGCGAGTGCGCGGGCGTAGCGGTTCTCCATCCGGCGGATGTTGCCCGCGGCCATGTCCAGCCAGCAGTTCTCCTCGTTCGTGAAGTAAATATCCGGAAAGTGCCGCTCGACCACGTCCCCGTACGAGCTACCCGGACGGCGCGTTCCGATATTGCGGATGTGGTGCGCCGTAAGGCGTATCGAACTGTTTTCGATCAGCGCCAGGCCGATCTGATGGTTGAACGCGAGGAGGTCGTTGTAGGTCACCGCCTTGCCCGCAGCCTTGAAGGCGTGCGCCACCGCCCCCGTTCCGCCGAAGGCGTCAAGCACGGTGTGATAGGAGATGCCGCGCAACTGCGCCAGGATCTGCCCCGCCAGCCGCCGCTTGCTGCCCTGGTAACGCGTGCGCGGGAAACGGGGGGCGGAGTGGCACGAAGAAGCCCGGCGCGTCCCCTGGCGCGAATCGACGGTACTCATGGAAGGGCGCCTAATCCGTACGTGGCCTGGCCTGTTCGGCCACGGCGAGAATCGCGTCGAGCTTCTCTTTGACTTCCGGGTCGATGGATTCCGGTTTCAGAAAGCGTGCGAGCTGGTGGTAGTCTCTTTTGAGCATCAGGTTGGGTAGCTCCAGCTTCTTAAAGTACTCTACGAACAAAGGATCGAGAAACCCATCCGTGACCTTAGTTTTGGACCACCATTCATGCTTCTGGTCCCGGAGCGCGACGGGGGGAACAAGGTCGGCCACCAGACTTCGCATTAGCTTCTCCCGGCGGACTGCCTCGTTGCTGCCGAACAGATCGTCGGGTTGATCGTGCCTGGCGTACGCCAACAACACCTGCGGATCGCACAGGTAATTCTCGATCTCGCGGCGGCGCCATCGAAGCACTTCCGCGCCAAGATCAGAGGGCAGCTCTTGAATCAATTGATCAAACAAGGCAACGCCCACCAGGTCCTTTTTCGCGTCGCGCAGGCCGAAAAAATGCTTTCCAACTTCCGTTGGTCGGTTTCCCACATAGTGGACAAATGGTCGTTCCAGGTTCTTGGCGGCCTCATGTTTGAGAACATGCGCAAGTGACTGAAGGATGGCCAGATCGGTCGAACCTTCCAGGTACAGAACCCAGCCCGTCTGTTCGGCCAGGTAATAATGCTCGAAGCCGATATCCTTCAGCGCCTTGCGCACCTGTGACCCACGGTCGTCGATCCGGTGCGGCTTGCCCACGAAGGCGACCACCACGTCCCGGTCGGCCGCTTCGTTCAGGACGACTTCGGAGTGGCTGGCGGCAATAATCTGGGATGCCTGACGGTCGGCCACGTCCGTCAACAACTTGTACACCTGGCGTTGCCTCAGAACTTCCAGGTGCGCGTCCGGTTCGTCCAGCAGCAACACGGTTCGCGGATTCGCGTACAGGTGCGCCAGCAGGAGCAGCGTCTGCTGGAGTCCGCGGCCCGAAGACGACAGGTCCAATCGCCTTTGCCCGCGATCCTGATACGCCATGGTGATTTCACCGCGCTCGGCGATGTACTGGGGCGCCAGCAATTCGACCCCAAAAAGCTCGTGAATGTGTTGTACGAGGCGGTCCCAGTCTCTCGCGGATTCGGCGCGCGAGTGAATCTGGTAACACAAGTTGCGCAGCACCTGGGCCGTCTGTCCCTCCCCAATCAGCACATTCACCGCGCCCGGCTCCAGCTTCGTTTCGACGGCCGCCAGCCCCGACATGGGCGGAAGAAACGCCACCCGCACGTCCGCCGCCTCGTGCGGCACTTCCATCCGCTCAGGTTTATTCTGCAACCTCGCCGATGCGTCGACCGACGCCCCGACGAATTTAACTGGATCATTCGCCGTGCCGCCCTCATTCGGCAGTCGCAGCGGCCGGCAGTAAAACGACTCCTCATTCGCGTAATCGAATTCCAGCCCGCAGGTCCAGACCTTGTCGTTCGTAATGCCATCGACAATGACATCCACGCGAACGTTTTCGGTCCTGGGCTTTTTCTCCTTGCCCTTCTCCGTTTCGACCAGGACCTGTTCGACGTTGCGCACGTGCAAGTCGCGCCAGAGTAAGTTGGCATCAGGAACCGGGATGGCAATCAAATCGCGGCGGTTGATGGTTACACCCGGCCTCGTCGCTGGTGAGGCTTTGCCCTTGCGTTTTTCGTTCCAGCGCCGCAGGCCGATGTCCCACAGCGCCAGCGCCTGCAAGGCCGTGGTCTTGCCGGAATTGTTCGGCCCGATCAGCACCACGGACTTGCCGAGTTCAATCTCGACATCATCAAACCGTTTGAAGTTACGGATGCGTAGTCGCGTCAGCATTTGATCGACGTCAGGCTGGGGTAGTGCGCGGATCGAGCGAACCGGCCGGACTGGCCGCACGCCGACCGATGGCCGGGATCATCTCCTCCGCTACTCCGCTGCGAAGCAGCGCGGCGCGGACCAGACCCAGGAACATGGGCTGGGGGACCAGCGGACGCCCGGTTAGCTCCGGGTGCGCCTGGGTGGCCATGAAAAAGGGGTGGCGCTCGGCGGGCAGCTCCAGCACCTGCATGATGGGATGTTCCGGACTCTTTCCGGAGAACACCAAACCGCCGCGCTCCAGCGTCTCGATGTAGATGGGGTTGACCTCGTAGCGATGGCGAAAGCGCAGCCGCACGCGCTCCGCGCTGCCATACAGCCGGCTCACCTCGCTGCCTTTGCGGAGCGCGACGTCGAACCCGCCGAGCCGCATGTTGCCCCCCAGTCCCTCGATCTTCTTCTGCTCGGGCAGCACGTCGATCACCGGGTCCGCGCAGTCCGGCTCGATTTCCGTAGAATTGGCGTGCGCCAGCCCGCAGACGTTTAGCGCATATTCAATCACCGCGATCTGCATGCCGTAGCACAGCCCCAGAAACGGCATCCCCTGCTCGCGCACATGCCGGATGCACGCGATCTTCCCATCGACCCCGCGATAGCCGAACCCGCCCGGCACGATCACCCCGTGCACATGCCGCAACCGTTCCGCCAGATCGTTCTCGGAAAGGTCGCTGCTGTCCACCCATTCCAACTGCACCCGTGCCCCCAGCCACGCCCCCGCGTGCTCCAGCGACTGGATGATGCTCGCGTAGCTGTCGCGCAGCGAGGTGTACTTGCCGATGATCCCGATGGTCACCGGATGGGCCGCGGAACGCAGGCGCGTGATGTAGTCGCCCCACTCTCTGCGCGCCGACTCCTCGGCCGTCACGTCCGCCCGCTCCGCCAGACCCAGCATATCCACCACCGCCGCGTCGATCCCCGCCCCCCGCAGCATCTCCGGAATCACGTACACGCTGTCGCAGTCGTGCATGGAGAACACCCGCTCCATGGGCACGTTGGCAAACAGCGCGATCTTTTCACGCACTTTCTTCGACACCGGGGCCGACGCGCGACACGCGATGATGTGCGGATGAATGCCCGCCGCGTTCAACAACTTGAGGTTGAGCTGCGCCGGCTTGGACTTCTGTTCGCCCAGAATGTTGGGCTCCACGATGTAGGTCAACGCCACGAAGCAGAAGTTGCCCGGCCCCTCCTCGAAGGCCATCTCGCGCACCGCCTCGATGAAGTAGGCGTTCTCCACGTCGCCGACCGTGCCGCCGATTTCGACGAAGACCACGTCGGCCTCCGCCGCGACCGCCAGCTCCCTCAGCCGCAGCTTCACTTCGCCGGTGACGTGCGGAATCATCTGCACGTCGCGTCCGAGGTACTTGCCCTGCCGCTCCTTTTCCAGCACCGAGGAGAAAATCTGCCCGCTGGTGGTGAAGTTCAGCCGCGTCAGGTCCTGGTTGAGCATCCGCTCGTACGTCCCCAGGTCCATGTCGCACTCCATGCCGTCATCCAGCACGAACACTTCACCGTGGCGGTAAGGGTTGAGCGTGCCGCTGTCGCGATTGAGGTAACCCTCCAGCTTGATCGGCGCCACCGCCAGCCCCTTGTCCTGCAGAATCTTCGCCAGCGAACTGGAGAAAATGCCCTTGCCCAGCCCGCTCATCACCGTGCCGAACACCACCACATACTTGGTGCGCCCGAATTGATAACCGGTGGGCATCGGCGTGAAGAATTCGGTCTCGTCCGACGCATGGGTCAAGGAAGCCAGGATTCGTTCGCTGCTCATAAATCGCTCGCTGCTCTCACGACTTGGTGCAGATTCCACACACGACGACTGCCCGAATCCTCTTTCCCGCGTCCTTCACCGTCAGCGCTGGCCGACACCCGAAAGGCCTCGCTCTTCCTGTCGTTGTACAAACGCCGCGTAATCCTCCGGCGTGTCGATGCCCACCGAAATGTGCTCGACGATCGCCACCGCAATGTCGAACCCCCGCGCCAGCCAGCGCAATTGCTCGAGCGACTCGGCGACCTCCAGCGGATGCCGCTCCTGCGCCGCACCGCTGGTCAACGTCCGCAGCGTCGCGCCGCGAAACGCGTACACGCCCATGTGCAACAGCCAGCGGCCGGGCCGATCCACCTCGCCGCCCGTGTCGCGCGGATAGGGAATCGCACTGCGCGAAAAATACAAAGCCCGCCCGCGCTCGTCCACCACCACCTTCACGCAGTTGGGGTCCAGCGGCGAACCCGGGCCGCGCCGCGGCCCATCGTCCGCAAAGCGCGCCGCCACCGTACCGATGGGACAATCCGGCGCCGCCGCCATGGATATCACAAGCTGCGAAAGAACCTCCGGATGAACTTCCGGCTCGTCGCCCTGTACGTTGAGCACCAGGTCCGCATCTTGCGCATCCAGCGCCGCGGCCGCCTCGCCCACGCGATCGGTACCGGTCGCATGGTCGGGCCGCGTCAGGCAAACCTCGCCGCCGAACTCTCGCACCGCCAGGGCGATCCGCTCATCGTCGGTAGCTACCACCACGCGATCGATACGCGGACATGCCGTCACGCGCTCATGCACGTGTTGAATCATCGTTTTGCCGGTCTGTCGGGCGAGAGGTTTTCCGGGGAAGCGGGTCGAGGCGTAACGCGCCGGGATCACCGCGAAAGTCGTCATGCCGACGACCTCAGGGTGGAATGAACTGGTAACAGCGATCGCACGGAGGGAATGTAACCGGCGCGCTCTCCGTTGTCAAAAAAACGGGCCGGCGGTCCTTTCGCACGCCGATCGGGTGCGCTATCCGCCTACCGGCGCTTGCGGCGCAGCAGCGGCAGCACGCTCCATGAGATCAACAGCGCCGGCAACATACCCAGACCGCAGATGGCGCTCGAGCCACCCCCCTGGCCGGGAACCGCCCCGACCCCGTCGATGGGATTGGGCTGCGGCGTGCCGCCCGAACCCGAACCCGGCAGAATCGTAATCGTTCGCGACGCGGTCGCCGATTGGGTCAGCCCCGCGCTCGTGACCGTCGTCACGGTCACGTTGATGGGCAGCACCAGGGTGGAGCCGGTTGTATTCTGGTACGTGTGCGTAACGAACAGACTGCTCGCCGTCGTCCCGTCGCCCAGGTCCCAGCGCACCGATTGCAGGGTGCCGGTCAGACCGGTCGTGTCCACACTGAGTTGCACCGCGAGCGGCGCCGTTCCTGAATCGATATCGGAGCCCACGGTGCCGGGGGTACCGATCAGGATACGGACCGTGCCGGTCAGCGTTCCGGACCCCCCGCTGGAGCCGTCTACGCGAATGGCAATCTGCGCCATGCCCGCGTTGCCGTTGGTGTCGTACATCGTCAACCGCGCCAGGAACGTACGCCGATCCCCCGCCGGCACGACGTAGGTGTGCTGCGCGGTGCGGGTGGTGGCGTCCACGGTGATGCTGTCCTCGATGTCGAAATCCCACGCGGTGCGGGTGTCGTCGATCGGCACCTCGGTCACCGCGTTGCCCGAGAATCGCACGGTCAACGGCGACACCCCCGCCAGCGGCGTCACGTTGATGGTCACTTGCGGCCCTGGTTGCGTGGTTCCCGGTTGACCGGAACCCGCCCCCGCCGAAGGAGGCAGTCGGCCGGTATCGGCAATGCCGCCCTCGTTGTCCAGCGCCACACCGAACGAGTAGCGCCCGATGGTATTGCGCGCAAACACCGCGAAGAACTTCTTCGCTCCCGTGGCGGCATATTCCACGCAATTCTCCGCGCCCGCCACACAACCTTCGCTGACCGTGCCCCCGCACACCATGCCGCAGCCGACCGCCAGCACCCGCACGTCGTCGGGCAACTCGGCAAGTTCCGCATCGTTGCAGCCCAGTTGGTCACGATCGTAACACCGACCATCTTCGGGAATGAACCCGAACTCCCGCTCCGACTCCAGCACCAGAAACTCATCCGTGGTGCGCAGCGGCGGCGGGCCGGGATTCGCCGGATCGTCGGACTCGCGGAATTCCAGGTCGTCGCCGTTCTGCTGCCAGAGCACCCGGTTGCCCGCCACGCGCACATTGGCCACACGCTCCGGCCAGGTCCGCCCGCCGTTGGTCAACGACTGCTGCGCCGCCAGCACCGCCTGCAGCGCGTTGATGCGACCATACCCATACCGCAAACTGCGCCCGGTGATCGCGTTGTATTGCGCCTGCGACGGGCTGATGGCGTCCGCCGTCTGCTCCAGGATGACGCGCACGTCGGTAGCCGTGAGCCGCGGATTCACCGAAAGAATCAGCGCCGCCACGCCCGCCGCCACCGGACAGGCAGCCGAAGTGCCCGAAAACAGCCCCGTGTAGTTGCCACCCGGATCGATATCCGAACGATTGAAACAGATATTGAATCCCCCGAAATTGCAGTACGGGTGGGCGTCGTCAAATGGATCTGTGGTCGTCATCAGCGCACCGGGGAAATCGCCTCCCGGCGCCAGCACGTCGACTTCCGGTCCGTAGTTGCTGTAGCTCGCCAACTGGTCCGACGCGGTGCTCGCCCCCACCCCGATCACCGTGGGCAACGTTGCCACTTCCACCCCGGCATCCAGCTCCGAGCCCTCATTGCCCGACGCAAAGACGACGACCATGCCCCGCGGCTGCTCCGGACCGTTGGGACCGTCCGGGTCGCGCCCATTCAAAAAGGCCGCTTCAATCGCGTCGGCGATGATCTGGGGAAACACAATACCCGGCGCCGGCCCCCAACTGTTGATGTGCACGTCGACGTTCTGCTGCAGCGCAAACGCATACACGCTGGCGATCTGCGCGCTGGTCAGGAAATCATTGAGCCCGCGCGACGCCGTGAACTGCGCGTCAAATGCTACGCCCCGCACCCCCAGCGCATTGGCCCGCGCCGCCGCCAGACCCATCACCGACGTGCCGTGAGCCTCATCGCGAAAAAAAGTGAAGAACGGACGCGGGTCGGTGAAGCCGTTGTCGGTCGACGGCAATGTCGGGTTATGGCCCGTGCCGATGTACCCGTCGGCCAGATCCTCGTGATCCACGTCGCACGCATCGTCAAACATGCCCAGCAGAATGCCCTCGCCGGTGGCGATGGACCAGGCCTCGGGCGCATCGATATCCGCGTCGGCCACGCCGCCCAATTGCCGGGTGTTGTTCAGATGCCATTGAAATTCATAGAACTCATCCGTCGGCGTCACCTGGCGCTGTGCAATCGGCGTGCGGAAGTTGGGCTCGGCCCACAAAACACGCCCATCCTCCGCCAGCACCTGCGCGCGAAGCACTTCGTCGTCGTTCTCATCCACCGGAGCGACGATGTACGTATTGGGCACCCCGATCGCTGCGACGACCCGCAGGCGATAATCCGACCACACCCGCGCCTGCGCGTCGGCAGACAGGCCGGCGCGAAGGCGCACGTTCATCGTCCCGCTGGACACCAGCGGCGCCGTACTGCCGGCCTGGTAATACACCTGGCGAACTTCTTCCACGTTGGGGTCCGCGGCGCGCAGCGAATGAAGGACCGCCTGCGCGTCGGCAACGTGCATCCGCTTGACCCGCGCCCGCGGCGCGTGTTCGAAATCCTCGACCACGCCAATGCCCGACGATTTCAGGTGCGCCGCGGTCTTGGCGGCGGCCGCGCCGTCCCGCAGCACCACCGCTACCTCCTGCGTGGCCGCCCGCAGCTCGATCCGGGTGCCATCCTTGCGAACCAGGTGGCGCTCCGACCCCCACGCCGGCGAACCGGCTACCACCACGAAACCGAGAAACGCCCGGCATGCCGGTCGATACCACCGGCGGTCGACAACCACTTGGAAGTTCATCAGAAAAGAACCTTTCCGTTCACGACGCGCCGTGCCGGAGCTTCGCGGCGACGACGAGGAATCTCTGGCGGCCGCTTAGCTCCTGACGACCGAAATTGGGCGCCGAGACCGGCCGGGCAATCGATGCACCCCCCCCCGGAAGGCATACCGCGACTCCCCACCACCCCGGCACGCCCATGATCAGCATTGTTGGGAAGCTTAAATAGCCTGTCAAGATAAGTCGATGCTGGCATGCTGGTGCAGGCCGTTGTCCTGCGTGAATCGAACTCGGCGGGTTTTCAGCTTCTACAACCCCAGTTGCGACCATGCGTTGACCCAGACCTCGAACGCACTCGCGTCGAACATCACCCAACGGACAATCCGCGGAAAGCCGTGCAGTCGAAGTTCCTCTGCCACCGCAGACAGGGAAACGACCGCCGCGTCGCGCAGCGGATAACCGAAAACGCCGCAACTGATGGCAGGAAAGGCCATGGTCTCGACGTCGTTTTCGCGCGCCAGTGCCAACGAGGACCGGTAACATGCGGCCAGCAGCTCCGCCTCGCCGCTTTGGCCGCCGCGCCATACCGGCCCGACCGTATGGATGACCAGACGCGCCGGCAACTGATAGCCGCGAGTCAGCCGCGCCTCCCCGGTCGGGCAGCCGCCCAGTTTCCGACACTCCTCCAACAGTGCGGGCCCGGCCGCACGATGGATGGCGCCATCCACCCCCCCGCCGCCCAGCAAGGATTCATTGGCAGCGTTCACGATCGCGTCGACGCGCTCCTTCGTGATATCGCCCCGGACGATTTCGATTCGTGTTTTGGGGGTCGGATTCATCATTCTGTTGGGCAACATTGACTGTTCGCGCGCGACCATGTTCGGCAAGCGGCCCGGCGCCGTTAACGGAGCAAAAACTCAGGCCCGAAGGTCCGTGCCTCGTACCCGAATCATTATCGCCCGATCGACCCCCCAGCCGCGGCGGTGCTCCACATATCCCAAGACCAACTCAGCCGGCTGGTCCCGATGTCGCGCCCGGTGACAGGTCTCAAATGCCCTTCGGCAAGGCGAGCCGTACACCCTCCACATCATCCGCTGCATCCAACCCTCGGCCACCATCTCTTCGAATATCACCTCGCCCTGCCCCGCAACTTCCGCCGATTCTCCCCGCAAAACCGCGCCGCGCAGCAGTGCCTGCCATTGGCCCACCGTGCGGTCCGGCGTATCCGGCTCCGCGAACACGTGCCGCCGTCCCGGGCGGAGCACCACCGTCGCCCGCCACCCACCCTCCAGTTCCAGTCGCGCGAAATAGGCGTTGCCGCCCTTCAACCGCCGGTCGCGCTGCGCCGCCAGTTGCTGCGCGTGCCGCTGCCGTGCCATCCTCAACGCCGCCAGCGCCGGGCGGTCGTCACCGCTCGAACGCCCGTCCGCCGCGCCGCGCCCCGCCCAATAGGCCCGCCAGAAGCGCAGCCGCTCGCTCCGTGTCGCCACGCGCTGAAAGTATTGATCGAGCTGAGCCAATGCCACATAAGTGTCACTCATCGTCAGCGGCCCGCCGCGCAGCCGGGAACCGTGTACGTCGGCAAAACAAACGCTCCACGAACCGTCCGCCCGCCGCGCAGCCAGGATGTTGCCGGGATGATTGTCGCGATGGGCAAAGCCCTTGTCGTGCGCCGCGGCGAACAGGGCGGCAACGTACTCAATTAACCCACGGGCCGCGTGGCGCCTTCGCACACCCGCCGCCGCGCTCACCTCACGCGCCCAGACCGCCGCCAGCGGCTCCGCCCCCGCCGCCTCTTCCGAAATGAAAACGCTCGCCCCGCGCCCCCGCCCATAGGCCACAGCGCGAATGACCGCCACCCCGCGCCGCTCGGCGGCCAACGTGGCCTCAAACTCACGCCGCGCCCGGTCGATCCGCAGCCGTCGCAGAACACGCGCCGCCAGCCCCCGGACCTCGTGCAGCTTGGAGTAGAGCGCCGCGCCATGCAAAGCCACGCGCCAGGTCGACCGTCCGTGGCCGCGCTTGACCAGCTCCAGACCCGCCGACGCGCCCGGTGCATACCAGTCCGGCGCTTTGTCACCGAGCAGCGCGTCGCGATACCCTTCGCGCACCAGCCAGACTCCGCCGTCCACACAAACAGATTCAATGCGACTGGGCTTGCGATCAAGATCGGGGGGCGCGACCGCGCCGCTTTCACCGCATCGGGCCTGCGCCGGCGGGTGCACGCGTGCCGAAGGCGCCGACAATTGCGGTTCGGGCAATGGCATAGCGCCTGCTCCAGCCGACGCCGAGGGAACGGGCGGAGCGCCTCCCGCCGGAAACCCGCCGCCCCATGCGCCGCCGGGTGGCTACCGGGCTAATTCAAAGGCATTGCGGGCGCGGATCTTCTCCGGGTCGAGCCAGTTGTTCACCGCCTGGCGCATGCGCTGGTTGGTGATCTGCGTGGTCACCTGTTCGCGGATCCCTTCGAATTCATCTTCCCGCGCCTCATGCGTCTCGACCCATTCTACGACCAGGACCACCGCCCGGTCGGGGATTTCCTGCACGCGGATCTTGTCATCCGCATACTCCAGCATGAACCACCGATCCACAAGCTCCTGTGGAACATTGCCGATTCCCGGCCCCGCCCATACCTCCGCACTGCGGCCCATCGCGAGCTGGTACAATTGCAGGCGCGACACCATCGGAGAGGTAAAATAGCCGATCGCCGCTCCCGCGGGGCTTTCCCGCAGTTCGGCAAGCACGTCGTCATACTCAAACGCCTCCTGCAGCCCGGTGTCGATCGCGTAACTGTGAAGACCTTCCGCGCGCTCCTTCGCCGCTTTCATCGCCTGCAACAACTGAAGATCTTTGATCACCATGTCGCGTGCCTCGCCCGCAACCACCGACGGGCGCCCATCCAGCACGCGGTTGACGCGAAACACATACACATTGCCCTTGGTATCCGTCAGGGGAAACGCGCACGTCTGGTGCAGGGAGAGAAAATCAACCCGACCGGCGCCCGCTTCCTCCGGAACCTTGGGAACCACCCCCTGATTGCGGAACGCCAACGTCCCCAGGTTGAGAATCTGTCCCGTGGGCGATTGATAGATCGCCTCCCCGATGCCCGGGATTTCCTCCGCCGTCTCCAACGTGAACGCCGTCGTGTACCCGCTCTTCACGGCATCGGGAAACTGAATGGCCGGCGGCATCTGGGCAATCAGCCTGTCGTAATAGCCGCTCATCGTGATCGAAATCGGCGCCGGCTTGTAGCCGTCCTCACCGCGCGGCACGTCCAGGAAGGGTTCCGCCGCGGCTTGCACGATAAAGTCGGCAATTCGCCCCGCGGCCTCGACGGCCGCCTTCTTGCGAACCGCGTCCATCGCCTGGTCCTTCACTTGCTCCCAGGGCAGATAGGGCGATGGCGGTTCAGCGCCTTCGACCGGCGGCGGTGGAGTGGGGTTCCTGAATTCGCTGAGGTTATCGTCGTAGTACTTCCGCGCCTTCTTCTCCAGATTGGGAACCCCGATCGACTCAACAATCTTCTCATGCTCGACTCGAACAAACTCCACCGTGAGACGGTGCGGTAGAAAATATCCGAAGTTCAATCCCTCGCCCTTGACCCGGTCCTTGTAGGGCTCCCACTGGGCCTCGATCTCCGCGTCGGAAAACGTCGCCGACTCATCCACAAAGGGCTCGGCCGGGATCACCACCGCGTTGACCTTCACCTTTTGCAGAATGTCAGCGGCAATAGCCCGGACTTCCGCCGCGCTGGGTAGCGCCGCCGAAGACACCGCCTGCCCCATCATCTGGATGGCGCGATACTCGCTCAGGGCCCCGAGAATATGCGCCGGACGTACCCTGATGCGCAAGGACATGTTCCGCAGAATCTCATCGCCCGTTTCTCCAAAGACGGCCTTGGATGACGCGGCTCCCGGCTTGATCTGAAAGCGCGCCGCCTCCCGCGTCAGCAGGATCCAATCCACCACGTCGATCGGCTTCTCGGCACCGGCTACCGGCCGCGTCCACGAAAACCCCAGCGACTCAAGAATCCGAGTGAACCCCATCGCCTGCTGCTGGTCGAGCGTGCCGATGTCGCCCAGGCTGCTCCGCGCTACCACTTGATTGGGATTGGGAGATAGAAAGCTCTCCAAAGCGCTGCCGCCGATGAAGACAATCATCAGCAGGCACATAAAAATGGCCAGCAACGTCTTGTTGTGCTTGCGCAGAAGCTTGAGCATGATGCCGTAAGTCCTTTATTAGTCGATACTTAGGGATTCAGCGGGCAAAGGGTCCAAGTATAGGCGAATCGTGCCGAAAATCAACGGGTACGGCATAGATGATTCTGAGATCGGTTTGACACAATCGGGAGCTACTGCTAAATCGCCGCACAACCACGGGGGAACCGGCGGCGTAAACCTTGGGGCAGTATGAAGCATTCGCCGGCAATGGTCGATAGTACCGACCGTCACCTGTAAAGGGACAGTAAACACCCAGGACCACAGAAGGCGTCCGGGGACCAGTAAACGTGGGCAGAAAAACACAACATTCAGAAAAGTCCTTGGTCATCGTCGAATCTCCGGCGAAAGCCAAGACCATTAATAAGTACCTGGGGCCGCGGTTTGAGGTGCAGGCCAGCATGGGCCATGTCCGCGACCTGCCGCCCCATGACTTCGGGATCGACCTGGCCAACGATTTTCAACCCAGTTACGAAATCGTCGCCGCGCGCCGCAAGGTCGTCAACGCGCTCAAGAAATCCGCCGGCAAGGCGGATAGCGTTTACCTCGCCACCGACCTCGACCGCGAAGGCGAAGCCATCGCCTGGCACCTGGTCCACGCGCTCGACCTCGACGAATCGCGCACCCAGCGCGTGGTCTTCAACGAAATCACCAAGACCGCGATCCAGGCCGCCTTCGCCCACCCCCACCACCTGGACATGGATAAGGTCAATGCCCAACAGGCCCGCCGCCTGCTCGATCGCATCGTCGGCTATCAACTCAGCCCCTTGCTTCAGCAGAAAATCGGCCGCGGGCTCTCCGCCGGTCGCGTGCAGTCGGTAGCCGTGCGCCTGATCGTCGACCGCGAACGCGAAATTCGCGCCTTCGTCCCCGAGGAGTCGTGGCGAATTTTCGGTTGCTTCGCCACCGAGCCCGCCAAAGCCGCGGCGCTCGCCACCGCATGGGAGAAATTCCTCGCCCACGGAAAGGACCCTCAAACCGGGCCGACCGTCAAGGCCCGCAACCAATGGCTTGCCAAGCACCTCGCGCTTTACGCCGAGCTGGTCAAACTGAACGGCAGGGAATTCGACGTACGCACCGTGCAGGAAGCACGCGCCGTGGCCGAAGCCCTCGGCTTCGTTACCGAACGCGTCGATGAACACGCCTGGGAAGCCTACAGCAAGCTCGGGTTGAAAACCGTCGCCCTGCACGGCCGCACCGCGCCCGAAAAAGCACCGAAATACGCGATCAAGGACATCCAGACCCGGCGCACGACGACCCGGCCCAATGCCCCCTTTACCACCGCCACCCTGCAACAGGCCGCCTCCAGCGAGCTGGGCTTCGCTCCCTCGCGCACCATGCGCGTCGCACAGCAGCTCTACGAAGGCGTCGAACTCGGCGACAACGAAGGCCCCGTCGGTCTGATCACCTACATGCGTACCGACTCGACCAACCTGAGCAAGGACTCCGTCGCCGCGGTGCGCCAGATGATCGCGCACGATTTTGGCGACAAGTACCTGCCCCAGGCCCCCAACGTCTTCGGCAAGGCCAAACGCGCACAGGAAGCCCACGAAGCCATCCGTCCGTCGGACGTCTCGTATCGTCCGGACGCCCTCCGCGGGAAACTGTCCAACGAGCAATACAAACTGTACGACCTGATCTGGCGCCGCTTCGTCGCCTGTCAGATGACCCCCGCCCAGTGGGACGCCACCACCGTACTCATCGCCGCCGCCACGCCCCAAGGCGAAGCCATCTTCCGCACCAGCGGGCGCCGTCTGGTCTTTGACGGCTACCTCCGCGTGCTCGGTACCATCGACGGCGAAGACGCCGTGCTGCCCGAACTGACCGCGGGACAGCCGGTGGCCCCTCTTCAGATCGACCCCAGGCAGCACTACACCGCTCCGCCGGCGCGCTACACCGAGGCCGCACTGGTCAAGAAAATGGAGGCCGAGGGCATCGGCCGCCCCAGTACCTACGCCGCCATCATTCAGACCGTGCAGGACCGCGGCTACGTCGAACTCAAAGACCGCAAGCTCTTCCCCACCCCGCGCGGCGAACTGGTCACCGACAAGCTCATGGAGCACTTCCCCAAGATCATGGACGTCAAGTTCACTTCCTACATGGAGGAAGAACTAGACAAGATCGAGGAAGCGCACCTCGACTGGGTCCACGTGCTCAACGAATTCTACGGACCGTTCAAGGAATCGCTCGACAAGGCCATGGTCGACATGGCCCGCACCCAGCCCGAACCCAGCGAATTCACCTGCACCGAGTGCGGGCGGCCCATGGTCTACCGCCTCGGAAAAAACGGCCGCTTCCTCTCCTGCACCGGCTACCCCGAGTGCAAGGTGGCGATGAACATCGACGACGAAGGCCAGCCCCGAAAGGAAGTCGTCGGTGAAGCGCCCTGCCGGCTCTGCGGCAAGCCCATGATCCTGCGCCGCAGCCGCCTCGGCCCGTTCCTCGGGTGCACCGGCTACCCCGACTGCAATTTCACCCAGCCCTGCGACGAGCACGGCGTCGCCCTGCGGAAAGTGTCAGCCGATGACATCAAAGAGAAATGTCCGGACTGCTCCTCGCCCATGGCCGTCAAGTTCGCGCGCGGTCGCTCCTTCCTGGGCTGTTCCGCCTATCCCAAGTGCAAAGCCACCCGGCAAATGCCGCCGGGCATCTACGTGGAAAAACCCAAACCCGCCGAGGCCGGCGTGCGCTGCGACAAGTGCGGGCGCGCCATGGTCATTCGCTCCAGCCGTCGCGGACCTTTCCTGAGCTGCTCCGGCTTCCCGCGCTGCCGCAACGCCATGCCCATGGAAAAGCTCGACCACCTCCGCGCCCTCAACGAGGCCGGGCAGGTGCCCGAGGCGCCTATCGAGGTCAACGGCGTCAACGGCCGCCGCGGCAAAGGCGCCGCGCGCAGCAAAGCCGAAAAGGTCGACGTCTCCACCCTGGGGCCCCCGCCCGCCGGCTTCGCCTGGACGCGAACCGGAAAACCGGTCGTCGAAACCTGGCCCGAGGACGATCTGACGTGCCCGGCCTGCGGCGGCGAACTGGCCATGAAGTCCGGCCGCTTCGGCCCTTACTTCGGCTGCACGCGCTACCCGAAGTGTTCGTTCGTGGCCAACCTGCGCGGCGACGCCAAGAAGCGCGCCGAAATCGAGTCCCCCTCACCCGCGAGGCCCAAGCCCATTCCTACGGACATCGCCTGCGAAGAGTGCGGCTCGCCCATGGTCATTCGTCAGGGTCGCAGCGGTCCGTTTCTCGGTTGCAGCCGCTATCCCAAGTGCCGCCAGAGCAGCCCGTTGCCCGACGGCGCCACGGTCGAAAGTCTGACCGTCGCCTCCGGAAAGTAACGCCGCCCCGCCACGGTCTCCAATCTTTATTGCAGGGCCCGTTGCACGGACCTCGGATTCCTCACGCCTCTCGCCACTCGCCTCTCGCCTTCCTCGTCGACTCCCGCCACGCGTCCGCCGTGTAAATCGCCAGCGCCGTCCAGATGCACACGAAACTCACCAGGTGCGCCGCGGTGAACCGCTCGCCGTACACCGCCACCGCCAGAAGAAACTGTACGCTCGGCGCGATGTATTGCAGAAACCCGATCGTCGCCAGTCGCAGCCGCCGCGCCGCATTCGCAAACCAGAGCAGCGGCACCGCCGTGATCACCCCGCCCAGCATCAGCAGCGCATCCATCGCCCGCGAGTGGTTACCGAACACAAGCCGCGAACCGGATCCCTCTGCACCCGCCGCGAACCCCAGATACGCCAGGTACCCCAGCGCCGGCAGCAGCAGGAAACCCGTCTCGATAGTCAGCCCGGTCAGCGCGTCCACCCGCGCGATCTTCCGCAGCAATCCATAAAACCCGAACGTAAACGCCAGGAAGAGTGCCACGATCGGCCACTCCCCGAGCTGCACCGTGAGGTAAATCACCCCCACCGCCGCCAGCCCCACGCTCACCCATTGCGCCCGCCGCAGCCGCTCCTTGAGCACCACAAACCCCAGCAGCACGTTCACCAGCGGGTTGATGTAATACCCCAGGCTCGCCTGCAACACGTGATCGTTGGCCACCGCCCAGATGAACGTGAACCAGTTGGCCGCAATCAGCACCGTCGTGCACGCCAGCAGCAGCACGCTTTCCCGCTGCCGCAGCGCCGCTCCCGCCGCCCCCCACCGCCGGTAGATGCGCATCAGCACCGCCAGCAGCACCACCGACCAGATCACCCGGTGCGCCAGCACCTCCGCCGCCGGCACCTGCCGCACCGCCTTGAAGTAAATGGGCACCAGCCCCCACCACCCGTAACACGCCAGCCCGAAGATGACCCCTACCCGCGCCTCGGCATCGGCGCGCGGCGGCGAAACTGGCTCCATCGTCGGTTTCATCAAGGTGTTTCTCTGCCCCGGCTGGGTACCCGGTGCGGATGATACCGCCCGCCTGGTTCTCGTGGTATGGTGCGGCCATTCTTGACCGGTACACCAGCGTCCCGGCAATCCCGTCCCCCTTGCCAAGGGGGACCACAGGGGGTGGCATCCCATGCGAAACAGCCTGTCGAACGTCCAGGCAATCCCGTCCCCCTTGCCAAGAGGGACCACAGGGGGTCGTCCTCGGATACGAAGACTACGTGTAAACAACCGTGACAGTCGCCCAGGACCTTGAAATGAGGAGGAACCACAGATGACCCCGGCGACCAAACTCACCGATTCGCAAATCACCGCGGCCCTCGCCGAGCTGCCGGGCTGGACGCTGCGCGAAGGCAAACTGCACCGCGAGTTCGCTTTCCGCGACTTCACTGAGGCGTGGGGCTTCATGGCCCGCGTGGCGCTGGCTGCCGAGAAGATGAACCACCACCCCGAGTGGTTCAACGTGTGGAACCGGGTGCGCATCGACCTGTCCACCCACGACGCCGGCGGTCTCACCGAGCGCGACCTCAAACTCGCCCGCGCGATCAACGCCTTTACCTGAAGCGCAACCGGCTTTCAGCCGCATCGGCTTTCGGCGTTCCGGCTTTCGGTTTTCCACCGCGGTGGGACCGGTTTTCCAGCCGGCCGGAATCAGCACCCGCGAAGTTGCGCCTGAACTGCGCGACTCCTTTGCTGAGTCAGGCGATTAGGGGGTCCGAGCGAGGGTCCGGAAACCTTGCGGCAGGTCAAGATGACGGTTAAGTGGCCGATTCGGGGATATGTTGCTTGACAAACTTCGCAATGTTGCGAATAATGGAAGGAGACGCCTTTGCCGAAGACCAGGGTGTTCTTGTACCGCGCGGATGACGGGACGGTCCCGCTGCTGGAGTGGCTCGATTCGTTGCCTTCCAAGGCCGTGGCCAAGTGCCGGGTGCGGATCGAGCGGCTCGCCGACCTGGGGCACGAGCTTCGGCGCCCGGAGGCAGATTTCCTGCGGGACGGGATTCACGAACTGCGGGTCGGCTTTCATGGTCGCAACTTACGAATATTGTACTTCTTTCACGGCAAGGCCGTCGTGGTTCTGTCGCACGGGCTGGTGAAGGAGCGCGAAGTTCCGCCGAAGGAAATCCACAAGGCGCTGGAGCGCAAATGGCGATTCGAGGCCAACCCGAAGGAACACACGCATGAAGAAACGTAAGGCAGCCCCAAAGCGCAAGCGCACGACCGACGCCGTCGAGATTCTGCACCGTCGGTACTTCCAGGGGAAGCCGGAGCGCCTGGCCGAACTGGAGGAAGCGCGGGCGAACCACGATGTGGCGCTGAAGATCCACGCGCTTCGAGAAAGCGCCGGCCTCACGCAGGCGGCCCTGGCGAAACTGGTCGGCACGACCCCGTCGGTGATCTGCCGGCTGGAGGACGCCGACTACCAAGGGCACTCGCTTACCATGCTGCGGCGAATCGCGGCGGCACTGGATCGACGCGTCGATATCCGCTTTCTACCCGCAAGACGCAAGTTGGCTTAGAGCCAGTTGGGAGAGTCATCAAGGACGCCCGGGGACCGAAAGGCGCATGGGAACCGGCAGGCGCATGGGAATCGGCTCTCCAACCGGCATCCCCTTTCGCCTTTCGGCCTTTCGGCTTTCGGCTTTCGGCTTTCGGCTTTCGGCGTTTCCCTTCGTGCATGCGAGGCTTCGTGGCTTTTCCCTCGCCTCCCCCGCCCCACTCCA
>CAZMVD010000046.1:17321-28599 GCA_964569425.1 uncultured Phycisphaeraceae bacterium | reverse complement strand
CCACATCACCAGCGCGATCGGCGCGGCGATGATCGGGTGGTACGGTTGCGCCATGCTTTGCTACGTTACGCCGAAAGAGCACCTGGGCCTGCCGGACCGCGATGACGTGAAGGAAGGTGTGATCGCCTACAAGATCGCCGCTCATGCCGCGGACCTGGCGAAAGGTCACCCGGGAGCGCAACTTCGAGATGACGTCTTGAGCAAGGCGCGCTTCGAGTTCCGTTGGGAGGACCAGTTCAACCTGTCGCTCGATCCGGAACGCGCGCGGACGTTTCACGATGAAACCCTGCCGCAGGATGGGGCGAAAGTGGCGCACTTCTGTTCGATGTGCGGGCCACAGTTCTGCTCGATGAAGATCACCCAGGACGTCCGCGACTACGCGGCAAAGATGGGCGTAGGCGAGACCGAGGCCATTCAGATCGGCATGGAAACCAAGGCCGCCGAGTATCGCGATTCCCGAAAGTTGCCGTCCTGATCGAACGCGGGCCGCGCCGCGGGCCCCATGATTGGACGAAGTCCCCCGCAGACGGCCGGACGCAGTTCTTTTCGAGGGGGGCAGTGCTGGAGAAGTTCAGATTCCGGCGCACGCCCGGCCCGACCAGGAATGTAGACCCAGAACCGCCACGGTAAGTGGACCCAGGCTCCCTGATTCCCGATTATCCTGAACGACTCAAGAGGACCATGCCTGCCAAGCCGACCGCCACCCTGTCGCTCGATCTGGACAACCAGTGGGCGTACATGAAGACGCACGGCGACGCCGGGTGGGAGTCTTATCCGTCCTACCTGGAAACGGTCCTTCCGCGGATTCTCGACATGCTGGCACGCTGCGAACTGCGCATCACTTTCTTCGTGGTGGGTCAGGACGCGGCAATCGAAACGCATCGCTCACTGTTACGGCACATCTCGACCCAGGGGCACGAGATAGCCAGCCATTCATTCCACCACGACCCGCAACTCTGCCTGCTGTCGGAGGAACAGATCGACGGGGAACTCGCCCAGGCCGAGGCAATCATTGAGTCCGCCACCGGACGCCGCCCGCTCGGTTTTCGCGGTCCGGGATTCAGCCAGTCATCCCGATTGCTTAATGTACTGGCGCGCCGAGGTTATCAATACGACGCCTCGGTCTTGCCGAGCTTTCTGGGTCCGCTCGGCCGGTGCTACTATTTTCTCACCGGGCGGTTCGCGCATGAGGACAAACGACGACTACGGGCATTGTATGGCTCGGCGTTCGACGGACTGCGGCCGCTCGAACCGTTTCAATGGGAAACAGCGTACGGTCGTATTCTCGAACTGCCGGTTTCCACCGTACCAGTGATACGTGCGCCGTTCCATCTGACGTATGTCCATTTCCTCGGCGCGAGAATGGGCTGGGCTGCGCGGACCTATTTCCGCGCGGCCCTGGACCTTTGCCGGGCGGCGAGGATTCCACCGTCCATCCTGTTGCATCCAACCGACTTCCTGGGCATCGAAGATACCGACGCGTTGGCGTTCTTCCCGGGGATGCGCATGCCGCGAACGGTCAAGCTGGCCAGGACCGAAACGTGGTTGAACGATCTGACGGCTCGCTTCGAGGTGTCACCCTTAGGCGAGTTTGCATCACGAATCGCAGCCGACGGGACACTCCTTAAACGACTGGTTCCGCGATTCTCGGGACGCGATGGTGAAGCCGATGCCGTTTGAACGAGAAAGTCCCCCACCCCCCCCTTCCTTCCGGGGCGCGGATCAGGCATCGCCGATCAGAGGCCGTTCGCCCGTCACCACCTTGGAGATTGTGGTGGTTGCGGCACTGATGGCGGTGCTGTTGTCGGTTCGGCTTGCATTCCTCGAGGCCGACACGCCGCTGGAAGTACAGTTCCATCATCTGACCGACGAGGGATGGTGGTCGCAAAATGCCAGGAATCATGCCTTGTTCGGTCGGTGGATCATGGACGACCACAATCCGGGGCTCCTCGCTGCGC
This sequence comes from uncultured Phycisphaeraceae bacterium, assembly GCA_964569425.1. Taxonomy (GTDB): domain Bacteria; phylum Planctomycetota; class Phycisphaerae; order UBA1845; family UBA1845; genus JACQXM01. The sequence continues at coordinate 26,641 of CAZMVD010000046.1, read as the reverse complement.
CTTTGTACACGCTGCTGCTGCGCGCTATGTACGCTTTGACCGGACCCGGACTCTGGTCGACGCGGGCACTGGCGGCCCTTTGCGGGTGGGGCACGTGCGTACTGGTGTACTTCATGACCCGCAAGGATAACGGCTGGCGGACGGCCTCAATCGCCACGCTGGTGATCGGATTGAACTTCTTCATGCTTACCCACAATCGCGTCGCGTTCGTCGAATCGACCCAGTTGTTTTTCCTGACCGCGGCGTTGTTGGCAACGGTACGGGCCTCTGATCACGCCCTGTGGGGCATTGCAGGGGGCGCGTTGTTTGCCGCAGCGATCGGCGCCAAACTTTCCGCGATTCCGATGCTGGTCATCCCGGCGCTGTATTGGGGGTTGCACTGGTGGGATGCGCGGACCGGACGTACAGCATCGGCTTTCCGCCTGGCGTCCCCAATCGGCTTCGGCTTGGCGCTGGGCGTTGTCGCCGGCATCACCCTGCTCTTCTTCGTCCCGCCATACGCAGAGTTGGTGCTTGCCGAGATGCAAAACAGCATGGCGATCAACTCTATGGGCCAAACCCGCCCCTGGGTGACCGCCGTCGGAATGCTTGGCCTGTATAGCCGAACGCTTGAACCCAACGGATTCTTGGTTCTGAATGCCGGGCTGGTCGGCTGTTGCGCGGCGATGGCGGTTCAGCGCTGCATCACACACACTGACCGCCGCCGCACACCGACCGATCGAATGATGCTCTGCTGGCTCCTTGGAGGGGTCGTTGTTCTGGTGACGCAGGCCTATCAACCGGACCGGCGTTTCCTCTTTTTGCTCCCGCCACTGGCCATGTTCATCGCCCCTGCCATTCGAGGAGGTGGAATCCGATTCGCCGCGCGCGGCAACCCTGAGTGGGGTGGGCATCGATGGTGGTGCGTTGCCGCTGGGCTGCCCCTGGCCCTGCTGGCAGGGTTGTATTTCCGAGCGTTGCTGATCGAACCGATCATGAACTTGACGCAGGGAATGAATTGGGGTGAACACCCAGGGCTATCTCCCGCCGCGGCGGGTTGCGCAGCCTGGATGGCGCTCGCCTTGCTCGGTGTCGGCGGCGGAGTTCTGCTCATTCGGTGGTGGCCGCGTAGGACCCTTCGTGTGCCCGGTCTGCTTGTATTGGGAGTCTGTCTGGCTCCAGATATCGCGCGAACCGCCCTTCGCGCTCGCGAAATCACCTTCACTTGCCGCGATGCCATGTGCGAGATCGGTGCGCTGACCGATACTTTGTCGGCGAACCAGCGCGTGGCCACGGGAGAATTGGCCCATACGTTCTTGATGGAATCCACGGTGTTCGCGTACGTCACGCGACGGTGGGACTATGCAAGAGTATCGCTCAACCTGGACGGATGGGAACGGTTTGATCCGTACATGGTTTTCATCCAAAGAGGTTTCGACCCGCTCCCGGGATTCAATAATCAACGCTTCGAGCACTGGCAGTCGTTTCCGATCTGTCCAGACTCTTCCGGCTCACCGCGCTTTCACCTTGATGTCTACTTCAAGAGTCTGTCCGAATAGGCGGGCTCTGCGGGCACGTACCTGCGTATCGGAATCCGCGACCCGCCGCGCTTTGGCGTTTGGGGCAATACGGCCGGCACGCAGGTTGCCACATTCGTGGGTTCCCCTTCTCGTAGGACCTCCAAACACGGGTTACGAGTACTTGGTCGTGAATCGCAATTTGCACCGAATTCGGGTGAACTCCTACGAGTGCAACTCGTAAGTCTGATTAAAGGGCGGCCTGAGTCGCTTTCGGAATGTAATCCAGAATTGGATGTGTTGCTCCCGCATTGGCCTCCAGAAATCAAAGACAAAAGCGAATAGTGACAGTCTTGGGTTATCGGGCCAAGTACTGAGATTCAGTCGCAAAATCTAGGTCGCGTGCAGGAGCGTCATTGACTTAATTCCGAGATTGAGGTAAAGATAAGGAACCTCAAGTGGTTCCAGATCACTCGTAATATACGAGTCGTAGAATTGCTTTTTAAGTGAGAGGCGAATTCATGCGGGGCGGGGATCCTTCGATTCTTGTGCCGGAATCGCGCGCCGTTCACGTCATTTTACCGGCGTTCAACGAAGTAGATTCCCTTCCACCGCTCTTGAATCGTCTGGCCGAGTTGGCGTCCGAAATGGCCAACCCAATGGTGGCTTGGGTCGTGGATGACGGTTCCGAGGATGGGACGGCTCAGGCCGCCCGTTGCGAAGTCGGCAAATTAGACGTGCGCCTGGTGCGGCATTCGGTCAACATGGGATTAGGCCAGGCGCTGCACACCGGCCTGCGCAGCGTGATCGAGGCGGCACAGGACAATGACGTCGCCGTAGTCATGGACGCAGACGACACGCACGACGTGCGGCTGATCCCACACATGATCGAGCGGATTCAGCAAGGCGATCGCATTGTGATCGCCTCGCGATTTGTCAAGGGCGGCGATGATCGAACGGCGCCGCGGTTCCGCCGGTTCCTGTCACGCGGCGCGGCGATTGTGTTCCGCGGACTTTTTCCGCTCGAGGGATTCAAGGACTTCACCAGCGGCTACCGTGCGTACTCAGTGGAACTGCTGCGCAACGCGTCTACGTATTGGGGACAACGGCTGATCGAGGAGCGTGGCTTTGCCTGTATGGTCGAACTGCTGCTAAAACTGCGGCACTGGAAACCGGGCATCAGCGAGGTGCCGCTGGTACTCCGATACGATCGCAAGCAGGGCACCAGCAAGCTTCGCCTATGGAGGACGATCCGCCAGTACATCAAGCTGGCGATACGAGACTGGCTGGCCCCGCCGCCCGGCCCGATGGCGTTCATGAAAGCCACCATAGACGATTCCCTCGGTAAGGTCGTGGTATGGCGCTGAATGTTGTCGTCGTGGGGGGCGGCATAAGCGGCCTGGCGGCGGCGCACCGGCTCGCCCGCGAGGGCGCCAAGGTCACGCTCCTAGAATCGAGCGAGAAGCTCGGTGGGCTGGGCACATACTTCTCCTATGGCGACCGCTGGGTTGAGTGCTTCTATCACTGCATCATGCCCAGCGATGCGGAACTGCTCGAGTTGATCGATGAAGTCGGGATTTCGGACCAACTGGTCTGGAAGCCGACGAGGATGACGTTTGTTCATCGCGGTCGCCGCTTCAGATTCAACACGGCGTGGGACTTGCTCCGGTTCGCCCCGCTGAGCCTGCCGCAACGGCTACGTCTGGGGCTGATGTCGTTTCTGATGCGCCGCCTGGGTGAAGGCAAGGATCTCGACGGGATTCGGACGGCTGATTGGCTGTCGGGACTGTTCGGGCGCGCTGTCTGGCAGCGTTTCTGGGAGCCGTTGTTCCGGGCCAAGTTCGGAGACTGTGCCGCTGATCTTCCGGCTTTGTACATCTGGCAGCGACTGGGGCGAGAACGCAACAATTCCACGCGAGGCTTTTTGCGATGCGGGTACAAGGGACTGATCGACGCGGTGGCGGATTCCATTCGGCGACACGGGGGCGTCGTGCGTACGGGCGCACCGGTTCGACGAATGGTGCCGGCATCGACCGGTGATGCAGGGCCCATCCGATTGCAACTCGACAACGTAGAAGAGCGGACGGCGGATTGGGTTCTATCCACCGTGCCACTCCCCGTGCTCCATCGTCTTACGGAAGGGTCCTCGCTGCAATATGCGTATCGTGATCCCGCCATTCCTTTTCAAGGCGTGGTCAATGTCCTGTTCTTTCTTAATCGACCGCTGGACGGCGCTTATTGCGCGCCGGTGGTTGAATCCGGAACGGGATTCGACGGCATCGTGGAGATGTCGGCCCTGGTCGATCGGGAGCGTTATGGCGGCCGCCACCTGGTGTACCTGATGAAATACGTTGACCGGAACGACGCGTTGTTTAAGGAACCCGACACGGTGATTGCCGCCAGATGGCGCGAGCAATTACTGGCCCTGTACGCCGATCTGCCGCTGACGAGCGGCCACATCGTCGACGAGCGCGTCTTTCGAGCGCCGTTTGTCGAGCCGATCTACCCGGTCCACTATGGGGCGCGGAAGCCGGCGTTTTCACAGGACGGTGCGCGACTGGTGCTAGCGACGACGGCGCAGGTATATCCGGATATTACCGCCTTCAATTCCAGTGTTCGCCTGGCGCACCGCGCGGTGGCGCACTTGAACGAGCGTGCAAAGATCGAATCCTCGGCCAAGATTCGAGAATGCCCATTCCCCGGACAGGCGCGGCATCCGGCGGTCGGCACTCAGGCGTCAAGCGTTGTGCATTAAAAGCGCTCCGTGTCCCGGGTTCAAGCAGCGTCACCGGCGGACTTTCATCAATGAACCACATCGCGGTATTCATGGGTACGCGACCGGAGGCGATCAAGATGGCGCCGGTGGTCGCCGCCCTCGCAGGGTGCAACGACCTTCGGCCCGTCGTGGTCTCGACGGGTCAACACCGGGAGTTGCTCGACGCGGTGATCGATTTATTCGGTTTCCGCGTGGATCACGAGTTGCGCGTCATGGAGCCGGCGCAGACGCTGGCCGGTTTGACGGCGCGGCTGGTCCTGGCCATCGACGGACTGTTGGAACGGACGGCGGTTGATCTGGCGCTGGTTCAGGGAGATACCACGACAGTGTTTGTCGCAGCATTGGTGTGCTTTTACCGCGGGATACCGGTCGGGCACGTCGAAGCGGGTCTGCGTACCGGCGACTTGCGTGCTCCCTATCCCGAGGAGGCGAACCGTCGTTTGGCTGGAACCCTGGCCGACATGCACTTTGCGCCGACGGACCTGGCGCGCCGAAACCTGCTGCGCGAGGGGGTGGCGGAGGAGCGGGTCTTTGTGACCGGCAATACGGTGATCGACGCGCTGAACATGGAACTCGCCCGTCAAAGGGACGAAGGGATGGATCGATCCATCCATCGTCGGCTCGCCGCCGAACTCGGCGATGACTGGTGCGACGTTCCTTACGTACTCATCACGGGCCATCGCCGCGAAAACTTCGGAGACGGGTTCGGGCATATCTGTCTGGCACTTCGCACATTGGCGGAGCGGTTCCGGGATCATCGGTTTATCTACCCGGTCCATCTGAATCCCAACGTGCAGGGACCGGTTAGAAGGTTGCTGGGTGACATCGAAAACGTGCGCCTGATCGAGCCGCAGGGGTATCGCGAGTTCGTTCGGCTGATGCGGGATTGCCGACTGGTGCTCACGGATTCGGGCGGTGTTCAGGAGGAGGCCCCTTCGCTGGGTAAACCGGTCCTGGTGATGCGCGACGTCACCGAGCGGCCGGAAGGCGTTGCGGCCGGCACGGTGCTTTGTACATCGGCCGACGCTGCACGCATCGTCGAACACGTATCGCGGCTGCTGACCCGGCCGGACGAGTACCAGCGCATGTCTGCAGCGGTCAATCCCTACGGCGATGGGCAGGCGGCGCCCCGGATCGTCGAGCACATCCGTCGGTTCCTGTCGCAATCGTCATGATGACGACTAATACACGGCGCCTCTCGCGCGATCGGCGATTTGTTGCCGGGGGGTGGGATGGAGAGTGCCTCGCGCTGTTGTGAAGCGCGGCCTCGTGTCGCTGGCAAGGTCAATTCAACCTGTCGCTCGATCCGGAACGCGCGCGGACGTTTCACGATGAAACCCTGCCGCAGGATGGGGCGAAAGTGGCGCACTTCTGTTCGATGTGCGGGCCACAGTTCTGCTCGATGAAGATCACCCAGGACGTCCGCGACTACGCGGCAAAGATGGGCGTAGGCGAGACCGAGGCCATTCAGATCGGCATGGAAACCAAGGCCGCCGAGTATCGAAGTTCACGACCTCTCCAAGAATAGCGGCAGGTCGGTGTCCACGACGATTCGTCCCATTTCCAGGGGCTGCGCGCCCCGTCTACCGCGGTTTCGTACTCTATCACGATGCCGTAACTCGTTTCCCTACAATAACTTAAAGATTTTTTCTGATTTTCTGTAAGATTTCGGCCCCCCTGGGGGGACATATCTACGGCGAAACGCGCGCGGAAGCGGCAGGCAGGACGGACCAAGCTCCCGCCCTCGGCGTGCCGTTCTCGCCAAATTCGCGGACGCGGTTGGTCATGGAGAATGCTCAGACCTTTTCTGGGAGATTGACATGTCGCTGAACGATCGAAGTTTGTTGGGGTTGCACGTGTTTGGCGTTGTTTTGGCAGTGGGTGGCGGATCGGTCCGTGGTCAAACGCCTACGTTTTCGCTGTGGATCACGGAAGTCAACGGGACGGCTTGTCCGAGTTGTCCCACCCAGAATCTCCCGGCGTCGGAAGTGCGTCAGGGTGACGTCATCCGGCTCGACGCGTTTGTAGAGGGTTGGGACGACGACCCGGCTGTGGGGCGATGTTCGGGGACAGGGTACAACCAAGACTGTCTGGTAGGGTCGTCCACGTGTACCGGGCGGCATTGCAGCGACAGCGGCACGTTGTGTACGGCGAATGCACATTGCCTATCAGGCCAGTGTATACCGAGTACGTGCATTCCCTGGCCGCAGGTCTCTGTGGCGCAGTGGACGATCGATGCGGCGTCCTACCGCAGCGGGACACAAGGCGAGTTGTTTCCGGCACGGATACCGTGCGACGCAGCGGACTGCGCCAACCTGCTCGACGGGCTGTGCCCCTGCGCGCACTTTCACCAGTTCGCCAGCGATTGCACGTGTGCGAGGGCGGGCAGTTGTGAGGCGGATGGTATCTGCGGACTCCAAGCCAGTGCGTTTGTGGAGCCAGCACGAACTGATTTTATTTTTCTTGGTCGGCAGGTCCTTGGGCCATTGGTGTATACGCGAGAGTCGAACTACGAATGGATTATGATCCTTGCGAGTGTACAGAATCCTGGTGTAGTTGATGAGAACGAGCGCAAATATCTTGGAACGTTACTGCTTACGCCCTCGGGTTCCGCGGCCGGCGTATTCACCGTGAGAGTGGTTGAGGACGAGAACTTCACATTCCTGAATGGAATCGGCAGTGTGCTGATTGGCCCGGCCAGTTTCGAGCCGGCGGTGATTCATCTCGAGCCTTGCTGCCCGGGATTGGATTGCGACGATGGGAACGCCTGCACTGTCGATACGCTCCTATGCGATAGCTGTTCGTGCGAGTACAGCCCCATGTCCTGTCCGCAGGGTCAGGATTGCGTCGATGGAACCTGCATTCCCTGCTGCATTGGCGCGACCTGCGACGACGGCGACTGCTGCAGCGATGACTGGTGCGAATGTGTAAACGGCGAACCCGTGTGCGTGCACCGACCGCGCCCCTGTAATCTGGGGCAGAGTTGCTCGGCTCGGACCTGCGCGTGCGAAGCTTGCTGCCCGGGAACGAACTGTAATGACGGCAACCCGAATACGATCGACATTGTGGACTGTGCCACTTGCGCCTGCCTGCACGAGCCGGCGTTACTGCCGGCCGGACCGACGTTCTCGCTGTGGGCGGTGGAGGTTAACGGGGTCCCCTGCGCAAGCTGCCCGACCCAGGACCTGCCGCCCGGCGAGGTCGCACCGGGCGACGTCATTCGCGTGGAGGCCTTTGTGGAGGGATGGGACGACAGCCCCACGATTGGACGATGCGATTCGGGACAAAGCTGCCTTCTCGGTGTGGCAGATTCGTGTACCGGTGGCCATTGCCCGGGTACGACTCGGTCCTGCGTGAGGGATTCTGATTGTAATCAGAGTTTCTGCGTGCCCGACGAGTGCCACCCCTATCCACGGATCGATAACGCGGAGTGGAGTCCTGATCTTACAAAGCTGTTCAGCGGAGGTTCCGGCAAACTTGAACTCGCCACGATCGCGTGCCAGGCGGACGACTGTAGTGCGGAAAACCTAGAGACGTGCCCCTGCACTCAGTTTTTTTATTCGCAGGGCGATTGCACCTGCGTTTCCCAGGGGAGTTGTCTGCCAAGTGGCGTTTGCCGGCCTGAATCGTCCGCCTTTCTTGAGTTGAATCGGCCCGACTACCTCTTATTCAACCGACAACAAAATGCGTGGAGTCTTTTCCTACCGGACGCCCCGCTTCTAACATTGGGCGCGTATCTCCAGTCGTGGGACGATAGCATTGTCGACGACGGACTACGACATTACCTGGGTACGCTTCTGCTGCAAGCTTCGTCGGATACCTCAGGTACCTTTACTGTCGACGTCCGGCGTTCGAATTTCCTCAACTCTCCAACGTATCTCGCCACACCGTCGGGTGAGCATATCAAGCCGCTCAACATTGAGCCGCTGCGGATCCACCTGCCGTGCCGCGATGGGTTCTGCAACGATGGCAATCCGTGCACGGTGGATCGATGCGATGCGAAGACCCAGCGCTGCGTGTACGAGCCGAAGATCTGCCAGCCGGGCCAAGTGTGCATGGGTGGCAACTGCGTCCCGCTCATGATCCTGCCCACGCATCATGCGTTTGAACTTGACGGCCGTTCGAGCCCCGGTGGCCAGTCGCCGACACGCAGCAAGACCACGGCCGAGCCGCGGCGCTCGTCAATGGAACCTGGCGAGGAATGACGCATAGTCACGCAGATCGACGTCGCCGTCGGTGTCGAAGTCGAAGACGCCCAGGCAGACCGATTGGCAGCCGATGCCCGCGGACGCGGGGCCGGTGAGGCAGTTTTCCATCAGGGCGAAGTCTTCGAGATCGACCACGCCGTCCTCGTTGAAGTCGCCGGTCGGCGGGCCCGAAAAAGTGAGCGTGAACTGCAACGTGAAGGGGTCGGAATCGCGATAGCCGGTGAAGCCGTCGTCGAGCAGGACAAACGTCGCCTCCCACAGGCATTGGAGCGGATCGAACGAAGGACTGTCGGCGTCCACGTGCCAGATAAGGTGCGTGTGCAATTGAGAATCGCCGAGATAAGTCTCGTCGCCCGGCAACTCCAGGACGAAGAATGACGCGTCGATCACGCGAAAGGCCGGATCGACATCGACCAGCTTCAGCGATATCTCCGCGCCGGGACCGAGCGTGAGGAAGTTGTTGGCGGGCTGAGAGGTGACGAGGCGATCAAAGCCGGGATCATTGTTCGACCATCCTTCGATCAGCCCGGACACCGGCAGCAGGTAAATTAACTCGTCCGGGGCGCGCCCGCCGAGCTTGAGTTTGCCGGTGTTGTCGCGGCCCACCCAGAAGTCTCCGGCATGTTGCGCGCGGGCGGAGTGAATGCCGGTCACGGTCAACGCCATGGTCAGACAGGTGATGAATCCATTATTACGGTACATGGGGCAGGATCCTTATTCTTGATGCGCTGGGTCTCTCAACGCCGGGGCCGGGTCGGCTGATACGGTGTTCGCGCATCAGCGCGACCCAAGGCCCTCTGGCGAAAGAGAACTTGAAACCTCACACGGAATCTCTCACAC
>CAZMVD010000046.1:0-17311 GCA_964569425.1 uncultured Phycisphaeraceae bacterium | reverse complement strand
GGCCGCGGCGCATCGCCGCAGCCGCCGTCATGGCGGAGAGAAGCAAGAGCGCCGACGTCGCCGGCTCGGGAACGAACGAAATCGAGAGGTCCGCCGATGGCGCATAGCCGGTCGCTCCAGCATCCAGCAGGCGGAAGGTTGCCGTCCACGGCCCGGCCGATGGATCGAACTGCGGATCGTCCGCATCGAGGTGCCAGACAGGGTGAACATCGAAATCCGGCGGTCCGATGACCCATTGATCGCCGGGCTGTACCAACACCCCGGCCAGACCCGGGGACCAGGCTTTGAGGCCCGGAGAAAAGGAGACGACCTCGAAAACGATCGACGCGCCGGGCGCCAGGGCGAACAATCCCTCGTTCGGCTCGTCCGATTCCAGGCTCAAGAAACCCGGGTCGTCTGCCGCCCAACCTGTCAGCACTCCCTGCACCGCGGGCAGGTCCACGAACGTACCGAAGTCAAACTCAATCGTCAGTTGTCCTTCGGCCGTTCGTGCCACAACAATGTCACCACCGTGACCGTGGTCGTCGCCGGATCGGGCGGGATTCGCGGGTATTCCGCATGCCGCCATAACCGCCCACATCCACCGGGAACCACTTCGAATCGCGCTCATCGTTTTCCCTTCCAATTATCACCCTGGATGGGCCCGGCTCGTAAGAAAACCGGCCGGCACATCCGTCGTTGCCCGATCACCGTCCCTCCGGAAAGCACCAGGAGTCCCAGTATGCACGCGCCCCAGGAAGACACCGCCGGTACCTGGGCTGCGATGTTGGTAAACGTCATTTCAAATGGGCCGGATGGCGAATACTGAGTGGTCCCCGTGTCCACCAGCCGAAACGCCGCCGTCCAGGTCGATTGACCCGGATCGAACAGGGGATCCGTCGAATCGATGTGCCAGACGAGGTGCGTGTGCAGGTTGTGGTCGCCCAGCGGCAATGATTGCCCCGGCGCGTCGATGCGCGTGGAGAGATTGGCCGCCCAGACCTTGAAGGCATCGGGTACGCTCACCGCCTCCAGGCGTATCTGCGCCCCGGGCTGCAATTGAAAAATATCTTCCGCCGGCGCCTCGGCATCCACGCGGTCAAACCCCGGACTATTCGCGGCCCATCCGGCCAATACACCGTTGACGGGAGGCAGGAACACCGGCTGGCCGCTCCAGGCAACCACTTGAAGCGTGCCCCCAAAGGTCCGCGCCACGCCCAGATCGCCTTCGTGAAACTGTCCCATCGCGGGTGCGGCACCCGCCAGAATCACCGTCCCCGCCAGACATAGAAACCTCGCTCCATGCGTCACGGTAGCATCTCCTGAACATCAGCCGCGCGGATCGCCTTCCGCTGCGCGCCTCCGGCCCGGCGGGGTGCATTGCCGCCTTGGCCTCTACGACAAGCACACCCACCGGACCGAAGAACGCCTAGCGACGGGTATCCGCCGGCAGCCTTCCCCTCCGAATTAAGAAACGTCCACTGATCGGCGGTGGCAGCTCAGTTTCCCCGCCACCAGCAGCATCAAACCCAGAACGACCACGGCCCAATGCGACAACGTGGGGATCGCTTCGGCGCATCCGAGACCGAACACGGCATCGTCTACGCCGGGACACACATCGATACAATCCGCAACTCCGTCGCCGTCGCTGTCGCCGGTCTCGGCCACTCCGCAACCGCAGTTTCCCGGAGCGATCTTATTGGAATCGTCGGGGCACCCGTCGATGCAGTCGGCCGTGCCGTCGCCGTCGCTATCGTCATCAGGCGCGCCGCAGCCACACTGACCGGGATCGACTTTTTCACGATCATTGGGACACCCGTCGCATACATCGCCCACGCCGTCGCCATCCTGGTCCGCCTGATCCTCGTTGGCCACCTGCGGGCAGTTGTCGCAGGCATCGTCCACGGCATCGCCGTCCGCACTGCCCAGACACTGGCTGTCATCGCCAAGGTAGGTGCCACCCTCGTCTTCGCACGCCTCTTCGAATTCGCCCTCTTCGCACGTTCCGTCGGGCAGACAACAGGCGCCCTGGGCCGCGCACGAGAAGCTCAGCGTGTACACTTCAGACTCGGCATAGCCCGTCGGTCCGAGATCGATCAGCTTGAACTGGATTGTGAACACCGCCTGGGGATCGAAGGCGGGGTCATCCGCGTCAATGTGCCATACCAGGTGTTCATCGAAATCCGGAGCACCGATCAGCCACTGATCGCCGATGGAATCGAGAATATCGGCGAAACCCGGCGTGTGGGCCTTGAATCCAATGTCGATTGACACTACCTCGAGCGCAATGACCGCATTAGGATCGAGAACGAAGAAATCTTCATCCGGCTCATTGTGTTCCAGTGTGGTGAATCCCGGTTCGTCGAAGGCACAACCGCGCAACAGCCCGTCGACGAATTCCAACGGAAACGATTCGTCACCGTCGAACTCGGCGGCCAACTGCCCGCCACTCGACACGCCGATGACAAGGTCACCGCCGTGTTCATGATCTTCCCCCGCATATGCCGCAAAGCTCCAGAACGCGGCCCCTACCATGATGTACGCCAATTTCATACAAAACGACTCCCTCCGGCCAAGGTAAGCTGCATTTTCTCGTACGTGCTTGGGCACTCCCCGGCACTACTCGCCCTGGAATGCCACGCTCTTGTCACTTCGCCACCAGCGGATCCCAACGGTTGTGGATCCAGGCGATGTTCGGCAACTTGCTTTCACGCTTGTTGATTGAAAAGGTATCCTCGAAGACGAATGCTTCGGCGTGGCCGTCGAGCAGCAGGTAGTTGGACCGATTCAGGTGGCGATCCAACGCCAATTCGCGCGACGCGAGGACCCGCGGATTGGTAAACCACGTTTCCGGGTGGACGTGGTCGGCCACGGCAAAGGCGCCCTGCTCCGCAAGTTCGGCGAGCCAGATCGTCGCCGCGGGGGTGCGGAAACTGCTCATCTGGTTTGCAGGCAGGCGCTTGCCGATTTTTCCGGCCGTGTAGTAGTTCACGCCGAAACTGACACGGCGCAAGGCCCCCACCATCGGAACCTGTGCGTCGGACACCGCACCGGCCACGCCGTCAACCCAAGGCGATTCCCAGTGCGGGCTCTGGTCCATGGGACACCGGGCGATCAGATCGTCGCCGCCGTAGTGCTTGCGGAGCAGCACAAACCAGGCCCCCTGCTCGTTCGACCCGGACCCGCCGTGGCTCAAACCCACGCCGGGCAGTCGATCGCGGTTGTCGTTGGCGTAGCTGTACACGGCTACACCAAGTCCACGCAGGTTGCTCAGGCAGACGGCCCCCTTCGCCTGGTGCCGCGCCCGCGTCAGCGAGGGCAACAACAGCGACAGCAAGACCGCTATGATGGCGATCACCACCAAGAGCTCGATGAGCGTAAATCCGTTTCGCCGGAACATGAATCCCCGTTTCAAAACGACCACTGGCCAACCAGAACACCACGCGCGCAGCCGCGCACTACATCGCCAAGACTCGATCATTGGTTGTCGCGAGACCACGTCACCGGATCCCCCGCGACCGGCGCGCGTGCGCGCGCAGGGACGTACGATGGGTCAACGGCGACTATGCGCACACGAACAATCGCGATCAGGAGAACGGGGGCGCCCGGGGGCCACAAGAAGTCAGATAACAGAATTGAAACGGAATGATGACCGAGGGTGCTATCCCCTCGATCATCGGCTGACTGTCGAAAGCCACGGTGACCGCAGCAACGGTCAGGCCCTTGAACGCGGTAGAAAGCTGATGGCAAAGTGCGCAATCAGTGGATGAATGCTGCGAAGGGGCTTCGGTATCGCCATCTTCATGATGTGCGCAGCCCGCATGCGCAAGATGGTCGGCGTAGCTCCAGCCGGTCGACAGGCTGAGCAACGCAACGATGGAAAAACAGGATGCGATTCGCCGAGGCATGCGCCGCGGTCTCACCGTGCGGCAAGGGTCAAAGTCGGCCAAGACTTCGAAAACTGAGCGGAGTCGGCACGAATAAAGAAACCCAAGACGACCGCTCCGCCAATACCACAACCTCTAATGTAGTTGATACTCGCCTCCAAGTCAACAACCTGCCCCGATAAATTGAACGTAAGGCCTGAGTCCCCGTGGCGCGGCAAACTTATGAAAACCGAACCCGTTGCCCACCTCGCTGGACGCTGCCGAGCACGAACGGGCTTTCGCCGTGGCGCCGCAAGACGCGCAACACGCCCTCTGCAAAGCGCGGACGCACCATCATCACGAACCCCACGCCCATGTTAAACACTTTGAACATCTCGGCCTGACTGGTACCCAGCCGTTTGAGAAAGTCGAAGATCGGCGGCGGACGCCACGCAGACTTGCGTAGTACGGCATCGCATTTCTCCGGCAACGCGCGGGCAATGTTTTCGCGCAGCCCGCCTCCGGTGATGTGCGCCATGGCCGTCACCACCCGCTTCACGCGGTAGGCGTGGAGCACCGCCTGCACGGCGCGGACGTAGATTCGGGTTGGTCGGAGCAGCGCATCGCCGAGCGTCTCGCCCAACTCAGGATAGTCCTTATCGAGGCGGCAGTTCCCTTCGCGGACCAGGCGGCGCACCAGCGAGTAGCCGTTAGAGTGAATGCCGCTGGAGGGCAGCGCGATGAGAACGTCTCCGGGACGCACGCGCGATCCGTCGATGACCCGGTCGCACTCCACCACCCCCACTGCGAAACCGGCCAGATCGAGGTGGTCCTTCGCGTATAGATCCGGCATTTCGGCCGTCTCGCCCCCCAGCAGCGCGCATTCCGACTCGCGGCAGCCTGCGGCGATGCCTTCGATCACCTCGCGCAACCGGGCGGGATCGAGCTTGTGAACGGCGAGATAATCAAGAAAAAAGAGCGGTTCGGCGCCACAAGTGATTAGGTCGTTGACGTTCATGGCCACCAGGTCGATACCGATGGTGGACAGCCGCTTCGTTTCCACCGCGATCAAGACCTTGGTGCCCACGCCGTCCGTGCAGCCCACCAGCATGGGACGGCGATAATTGCGCCGGAAGAGCTGCTCGTCGTAATCCAGCCGGAAGAGGCCGGCAAAGCTGCCGTGGCGCACCTTGGGCACGCGCGGGCCGTAGGTGCTGCGCATGGCCCGTTCGATGGCCGATACCCACCGGGTGTTGGCATGGATATCGACGCCGCTGTCCTTGTAGGTAATCACCGGGTTGCGTCGTCCCGAATTCGTAAGGTGCGACACCAATCGCACAGCGCTTGACCGCCGGCGCTGTGCGCTTCCGCACCTTCGAGCATTCTACTTGAAAGCCCATGAATTGAAATCATCGCGATCTGACTTACCGCTCCAGTCACTTGCGGCGGCCAGAGATTGTGTCGAGAGAGTGCTTCCAATCATGCGAATGGCGCTGCGCCTTCAAGATGGGATTGAGAGACCGGGGGTCGAGCGCCGGCCGTTCCCAGCTTATGTGGAACAAGCCATCAAGTTGCCAGGATTTGACCGCTTACGCTTCGCCCAGAGGTTACGCTTCCTCAAGCTGCGCTGAATCCGGGGTCCAATGTCAAGATAACGCCGATCCTGTCTATCACTAAGCGGAGGAGCGATGCCGGATTTGTGTTCCTGTACAGGCAGGACTCTTGGTACAATCGCACCTGCGGGCGGTTCGGGAACGCCTGCGCCCGGTTTCTAACTCCACGGGCCGAACGCCCAAGCGTCTTGGAGTCAACGGGAACCTGGGTCTACTGTCCGCTTTTCAGGAAAAGAGGAAGCGTATGCAAACCCCATGGGCTTCGGGCGCGATGTGCGCGCGGTGCGTTCCGGTCTCGGTCATTGCGGTGTGGTTGCTGACACTGTCGAGTTCGGCGAACGGGCAGGTTTGTGATGTTTCGCCGGATCACACGCGTTGTGTCGGTCAGTGCGGCACGCCGGGCGACCAATGCGTTCCCCAGGAGATTCTGACGGACGCGAACGGAACATTCCTCGAAGTCGTGTGCTGCGATTGCGAGCCATCGACGTGTCACATGGTGCTGGACCCGGCGTCGTTTCAGTACTTCTGCGTGAACGACTGCGCCACGCCGGGCCTCGCCTGTTCGCTGGTGGGCAAGGGCAACATCGATGGCACGATCACCTACTCGTGTGATTGCATCGATCCGGCGGTACCGCAACAGTGCGAGTGGGTGTCGGAGTGCAACGTGGGATGCCAACCCGGTTCCTGCTCCAACCACTGCAAGGGGCCGTGTCCGGCGGGCACGCAAGAGGCGTGTGTACCCGTTTCGTTGACCGAGCCACCGCCGCCGCAGCCGGGGCCGCCGCCCGTGACCTGCGATTGTGTGGACCCGACCAACAATCCTTGCCGGCTGGTGCTGGACATCGCCGGTCCGCAGTGCATCGGGCAGTGTCCGGTGGGGACGGGCCCGTGCCAACTGATTACCACGCAGAACGCGGACGGATCGTTGACCTACAGTTGTGACCCGTGCGACCCGCCGCCGCCCGCGGCCTGCGAGCCGGACTCGACCGGAACGTCCTGCACCTCCAACTGCCTCGATCCGAACCAGCAATGCGTTCCCAAGGAAATTCTGGCGGACGCCTTCGGCAATTTCGTTGAAATCACATGCTGCGAGTGCCAGGATCCGGATCCAAACGGGTTGCCCACCTGTCATTTGAACTACAACCCGGCCACCAACCAAATTACGTGCGAGGACCCCTGTCCCGATCCCAACCGTATCTGCACGCGTGTGGGTAAGGGCAACCTTGACGGCACGATCACCTATACCTGCGAGTGCTTCGGAGCCAATGATCCGACCTCGTGCGACTTTGTGTCAGAGTGCAATCCGTGCGTGGGCGGCAGTTGCGTGAAGAGGTGCACGGGCCCGTGCCCGCCGCCGTACGATGCGTGCCTGCCGGACTCCATCATCCTTCTGCCGGACGGGACGTACACGGCCGGTTGCGGATGTGGTGATCCGGCGACGGATACCTGCCGGCCGAAGGTGGATCCGGTGTCGCAGCAGGTGATTTGCGATCCGCCGTGTCCGGGCGGGCTGCCCTGCCCGCCGCCGCAGGTCATTCAGAACGCGGACGGGACCCTCGAGTTCCGTTGCCCGCCCTGTGGGGGAGAACCTATCGGAGCATGCTGCATCCAGCATGGACCGAACGGCAGCTCCTTCTGCGTGGAAATCACAAGTCTTCAATGCCAGCAGGCAGGTGGGATATACATGGGCGATGGAACGCTGTGCATCAACGTGGAGTGCCCGGAGCCGAGCGGCGCCTGCTGCCGACTCGATGCGTGCGACGGGTACATCTGCACCATCGAGACGTTGCCCGATTGCAACGCGCTGGGCGGCTACTACCAGGGCAACAATACCACGTGCATGCCGGTGAACCCGTGCATTGAGGAAACCGGGGCCTGCTGCGTGCCCGACGGACCGCCGCCGGCCGGGACGTTCTGCGCGATCGTCACGGCAAGGGAGTGCAACGACCTTTTCGGCTACTACCACGGCGACGGCACGACCTGCAATCCGGATCCGTGCGAAGAGCAGGCGCCTTCGTGCGGCACGGCGGCGTGTTGCCAGCGCCCGCCGCGGCTCAACGACCCGAACTACGCCGGATTCACCGGCCCGGTGGCCGTGGTCACGTCGATCGACTACGTCGACCCCGAGCGGGTGTGGATCATCGACATCAAGGACAAGGCATCGGCGGCGCTGAACACGCACTTTGCGGGCGCGGCGCGGTACAGCCACCCGAGCTGGAACAACGCCACCCTTGGTTCGGTGTTCGGCGTCACGCTGGATCGTCCGGGCAACATCTACGTGACCGCCTCGACCTCCTACGGGGCGTCCACCGTCGGCATCGGCGGCCCGGGCGCGGTCTATCGCCTGGACGCGGTGACTGGAGCGGTCTCGGTCTTTGCCACGTTGCCCAACACGGGACCAGGGCTGGGCAACATCGCCTACGACTGCGTGTGCCGTCAGTTCTTCGTGACCAACTTTGAGGACGGCAAGATCTATCGTATTAACGCAGCCGGCACGATCGTGCAGGCGTATGACCACGGCGTGCCGGACAGCGGCACTGCCGGCTTCGCCCCTCTGGGCGACCGGCCGTGGGGCGTGCACGTGTACAACCGGCGCGTGTACTACGGCATCTGGGAGGAGGACTTCCGCGTCTCGACCACGACCAACAACACGGTCTGGTCGGTACCGCTGAAGGGATGCGAGTTCGATCAAAGCGCCAGCGCAACGCTTGAGATTACCCTCCCCAATCTGCCTCCCCTATCCTGGTTCAGCGTCGATTCCATGCCCGTTTCCGACTTCGCCTTCTCTACCGACGGGTGCATGTTGCTCGCCGAGCGCTCCATGTACGGCGACACCGGCGCCACCGCGCACGCGTCGCGGGTGCTGGAGTACCGATGGAACGGCATCAATTGGGTGCCATCAGGCCACAATTTCGACATCGGCTTTTTGTTCGGGGGCATCGTGACCAACGCCGCGGGCGGCGTGGATTACGAGATCGACGGGAGCATGTGGGCCACGGGCGATGCGCTCCAGTTCGGTCCACAGTACATTTACGGTCTGCAGAACACGCCAGGGACGGGGGGCACGGTCTTCCAGAGCGTGCTCATCGACGTTAACGGCGATTACGTGACCTCCAACAAAACACTGATCGGCGACGTGGAGATTCCCTGCATGCCGTGCGTGAAGCCGCCGACCTCGCTGGTCGGCTGGTGGCCGCTGGACGAACCCACGGGGCCGACGGCGGCGGACATGACCACGATCAACCCCGGCACGCACACCAACGGACCGACGGTGATTCCGGGGATGGTGTCGCGGGCGCTGCGCTTTGACGGCGTGGATGACCGCGTGACCGTGCCCAACCACAGCACGCTGGATTTTGCCGGCACCTGCACGAGCTTCCTCAACTGCATTCCGGTGGACATTTCCATCGACGCGTGGATCCGCACGTGCAAAGAGACGGGCACGCAGCCGATCGTGGACAAACTGAAGACGACCGGTGGGTTCTTCAGCACCACGCGCGGATACAGCTTCTACCTCAACAACGGTGTGCTGGAGTTGCAGCTCGGTGACCAAGGGTTCCCGTTCGGCGGTGGTGTTACGGCGTTCCCGGACTCGTCCGGCACCAACGTGGCCGATGGTCAGTGGCACCACGTCGCGGTCACTGTGGACCGCGACCAGCCGGCCGGCGGCACTTTCTACGTGGACGGGGTGGCGGTCTCGACCTTCAACCCGACGCCGCGAAACAAGACCCTGGCCAGCGCCGTGTCCCTTTGGATTGGGGCCAAGCAGCAGCCGGTGTCGCATTTTGAGGGCGACATCGACGAGGTGCAAATCTTCCGGCGGGTGGTGTCTGCAGCGGAGATTGCGGCCATCTACCGCGCGTGGAACGCGGGCAAGTGCAAGGATCGCTGCCACGTGCCCAGCGTGCTGAGCTATTGCATTAACGGGACCACCAAGGTCACGACGCTGACCATCTGCAATGACTCGCCGGGAGCGCACACCTACAACTGGGTGCCGACCGGGCTACCCGCCAGCCCACCGGGATGCACGGTGGCCGGGCCGACAGTATTCTCGCCGGCTTCGGGTTCGATGACGGTACCCGCGGGGCAGTGCATGTCGGTCAACGTGACAATCACGGCGCCGCCGGGGCTGTCGGTGGGCCAGACTGCGTGCTATCAGTTCGTGGTCAGCAATGTGGACACGGGCAACATGATCACCTGCGGCGGGCAGTTGAAACGCACCCAGACGTGGTGCGCGATCAAGTGGGACGTGCTGCTGGACCCCATCGAGAAGCTGCCGGTGGGCACCGCAAGGACCCTTTCGTTCGAGGTCACCAATGAAGGCGACACCGACGAGACCTTTGATTATGAAGTTCACGCGGTGCCGCACGACGCCCAAGGGGACGGCGACAACCCGGTTTCCATCAACGGGCTGCCGCCCGGCAAGCCGGTGATCGACTCGGTTACGATTCCGGTCGGGCAGTCGGCCCTGATCGACGTCGACGTAACGGCGCTATCGCACGAGCCGTTCGAGTTTTTCGACATCGAGTTGCACTGGGACGTGGACGCCACCGGCATGGCCAACCGGTCCGAGGCCGGCGGCCCGCCGGTCAAGGGCGAAGCCATCGGCGTGTACACGATTTTTGTCGCCCCAGAGGGGCCGCTGCCCGCGCCGGCGCCGCACGATCGGACCAAGAACCGGTATGTATCCTTTACGCCGAACGGTTCGACGGAATTGACGGCCTATCGGATGTACAAGGTGACGGACGCGGCCGGGCCTATCGGCTGGGTCGGAACACCCGACGCTAACGGGATTGCCCAGGTGGTCGCCTCACCCGTTCTGCGGGTGTGGACTGAGGCGGCGGTCCACGTCGGCGATTGCGAAATCGTGCCGGTGGCGGTCTATGAGGTCACCGCGACCGAGAACCTGGTCGTCCACTCAAACCCATTGACCGTGACCACTATCGTCCAGCCGTCGGGCAAGGATTGGGGCGACACGGTGGGCTCGTTTGACGGCGTGCAGTGGACGCCGCCCAACGAGGTGGTGAACACCAACGACTTCATCGCCGCACTGCAAGGCTTCCAAAACCTGCCGTCCAAGCCGCATGGAACGGTGACCGACGTGCAGGCGGTCAGCGCGGTCGATCCGTGCCTGAACAAGGTCACCAACATCGCGGACGTGTTCCTGCTCATCAAGGCGTTCCAGGGCGAGAACTATCCGTTCAGCAAGGACCCGACGACTTGTCCGGTTTGTCCGTAGGGTCTGCTGAAGATCAGTGAAGAGGTAAACCGGGGACGGGCGTTCGTCACACGAGCGCCCGCCCCTTTTTTCTTGAACCAAGTACTATCGGAGGCTGATCCCGAACAGAATCCCGAATCGCAACCGGGAATCGTCTGCTTGAATAAATCTAGCGCGGGATCGATCTCAGGTTTCGGGCACCGACCGCGCAATCCCATCGTTTCCGGCGGAGTATTGCTCGAAGCTCCGGAGCTGACATACCAGGAAACTCGAATGCCCCTTGCCGTTCGTCCAAAATCGCCGTCAGAGAATCATTCGCCTTGGCCTTGGGCCGACTCTTCCGGATTGAGTACCTGTTTCCAATGCGCCGCCCGTTCCTCGTTCTCCATGCGCTTGTAGAGTTTGACGAGCAGCTTAACGCAGCCGATGGTCAGATAGTGTTTCTCACCCACCGTGTCGATGAGCACCTGATAGCCTTCCAGTGCCGCGGCTTCAGCCTCGTCGAGCCGACCGAGTTCCATGAGCGTGGCGGCGTGACTGGAGAGAAAGCCCCCGAGAGCCCAATGCCCTGCCGGAAGCGCGGTTCGTCCGCGACGAATGGCCTCTTCCCCCAGCGCTACCGATTCCTCGTAGCGCTTGAGTTCACGCATCAACACGCCCATGATGGAGATCGAGAACAGGCTATTGAAGTGATCGTCGCCCAAGACCCGTCGGCGTCCTTCGAGCGCCTGGCGGTAATAGGGTTCGGCCTCTGCAGGCCGCCCCAGTTCTCTGAGCAACGCTCCCAAATTGTTAAGGCATGTCAACGTGTTAGCGTGATCTTCGCCAAAAACCAATCGGGCGCTTTCCAACACCTCGCGGACATAGGGTTCAGCCTCGGTCAGTTTGCGTTGTGATTGAAGGAAATGCCCCATGTTGTTGGTTGCCGTCAACGTCAACGGATGGTCTTTACCGAGGGCCATGCGGGTACCATCGAGCGCCTCCCGGTAGTACGGCTCCGCTTCGTCAATCCGGCCCTGGACCTGATAGAGCGAACCAAGGTTGATAATGGCGCGCAGGGTATCGGGGTGATCGTCGCCCAGCAGGGTTCGATAACCCTCTACAGCCTCTCGGTAATAGGTCTCCGCCTCGGCGAACTTACCTTGTTCCTTGAGCGTGGCCGCCAGGTTATTAATGGATCCCAATGTGTCGGAGTGCGTCGGGCCGAGGAGTCGGCGCTGGCTGTCGGCGGCCTCGCGCAGCATCAACTCGGCATCGCCGAGCCTGCCCTGGGCGAGGTAGACATTGCCGACCGCCAGAAGCGTCAAGAGCGTCTGCCGGTGGTCGTTGCCCAGGACGCGACGGCAGTCTTGCAGCGTCTGCGTCAACTGGGTCTCTGCGTCTCCCAGGCTTCCCATGGTTGTGAGCAATGAACCCAGCGTGTAGTCAGCCTTGAGGGTATGGGGATGGTCGGCGCCCAGAACTTGCCGGCAGCGAATGGCGGCAGCCCGCAAGGCGGCTTCGGCCTCGGGCAGTTTGGCTTGTGCCGCGAGCAGGCTGCCCAAGCTGACCATCGAGGCCAAGGTGTCGACGTGGTTGTCGCCCAACGTGTCGCGGCGAAGCCGCAGTGCCTCTGCCTGTGGATCGGTTGCCTCATTGAACATGCCGAGTTCGTGCAAAGTCGAGGCAATGGCCTGAAGCAACCGCGCATGCACCAGCGGCTGATCGTCGAACTCCTGGTCGGCTGCCGAAACAGCGCGCTGAAAGATATTCTCCTGCAACAGTTTCAGCGCTACGTCCGTGAAGTTAACGCCGACGAGGGATTGCGACAGTCTCTCAAGCGCGGCGATTTCGTCCGCGCCTTCGGTGCCGGATCGATCCAGCGCCAGTTGCTGCCGTTCGAGAATCGCCTTGCGCAATCCGGCGCCCATCACCTCGGGCTCGACGCCGGAAAGCTGCAACTCCTGGAAGGCCGCGACCTGAGCCAGTTCGCCGGCCCGCTTCTCGGCCTCACCGCGTGCGCGCGCCTCGCGCAGCGCATAGGAGGTCGAGACCGCAGTCGCCGCAAGCAGCGCGACCAGGGCGGTGATCATTCCCGCGACCAGTCCTTTGTTGCGCGCGACGAATCGGGAAGCGCGATATCCGAGTGAATCGGGGGCGGCCGAGATCGGCAATCCGTTCAGATGTCTGTCGATGTCGGCGGCCAGGTGGCCCACCGACGGGTAGCGACGCAGGGGGTCCTTCTGCAGGGCTTTGATGAGGATCGTATCCAGATCGCCCTGCAACCGCGCGAGAACACGATGACCACGCGGCGCCGTGGCGTCGGCCGATACCATGCTGCTCGGACGTCGCACCTCCTGCTCGAGCACGGCGCGTTCGATCTCGGCGCGGGTCCCGGTCTCGAGCCGATAGGGCGACTGTCCGGTCAGCAGTTCGAAGAGCACGACGGCCAGCGAGTACTGGTCCGATGCGGTCGTCAATCGATGGCCCTGCACCTGCTCCGGGCTGGCGTAGCGCGGCGTCAGCAGTCGGACGTCGGTGGCGGTCATGCCGGGGGCGACTTCGTCATCGAGCAGTTTGGCGATGCCGAAGTCCAGCAGTTTGGCGGAACCGTCGGCGGCGACGAGGATATTGCCGGGCTTGATGTCGCGGTGCAGAACCAGGGCGCCGTGGGCATATTGAACCGCAGAACAGACCTGTTGGAACAATGACAATCGCTGTTCGATCGAAAGAACGCGGCGCTCGGCGTACTCGAGGATCGACTCGCCCTCGACGTATTCCATGATGAGATAGGGCCGGCCCGAGGCGCTGACGCCGCAGTCGAAGAGCGTGGCGATGTGCGGGTGGGACAGGCGCGAGAGCACCTGCTCTTCGAGGCGAAACCGCTGTTCGGCGCTGCGCGACGGCGTGCCGCGCCGAATCAACTTCAACGCAACCACGCGGTCGGGCCGTTTGTCGGCGCGGCGCGCGCGCCACACGGCGCCCATGCCGCCGGCGCCGATTTTTTCAAGCAGTTCGTAGGGGCCGACATGTTGCCCCGGCAACTCGTCCTCGGCCGTCGATTCCTCATGGCGATCCGAGCGCCGGACCGAAACGGCATGTTCAACTCGCTCCATCCAGTCGTCGGGCGGCAGGTCGAAACCAAACGCGCGCAGCGTTTCCGCCGGCAACGCCGGGCCGTGGAGCCCCGCTTCGCCGCCGCCCTAAGCAGGAATCGGTTCGAAGTTCTCCATAGGTCTCAGGATCGTCTTCTTCGCGAATCTGCGCGGCGATCAGCTCCTTCATCCGTTCGCGAATGCGATGCTTGACCTGGTTGATGGCCGCCGCCGACACGCCGTACTCAACAGCCAGGTCGCTCGCCTTTTCGCCCGCCAGCAGCCGGGTGAAGATGGACACGCTGCGGACTTCAAAGGTCGATTCAATCGTGCGTATGGCGAGGCGGTAATGATGGTTGACCCATTCCTGTTCCCAGACCTCGTCCGCCTCGCTGTCGCCGCCGGGCACACTGGCGAGGACACCGGTATCTAGCGCGCCGTCCGCAGAAGCATAACGCGCGAAGTGTCGGGAAATGGCATTTCGGACCGCGCGCCCCAGGTAGCTGCGAAATCGACCCCGCGCCGGGTCGTACTCGAAGTTCCGCAATCCTTTGGACAGGTTGATCCAGACGGCCTGGCGAACGTCCTCGGCATCCGCGGGCTGGAGGCCGCGATTTCGACAATATCCGAGTACCAGATCGCCGTAACGCGCTTCAAACTCGCGCCAGGAGTGCTCGTCCGCCGGGTCGCGTACGCGCACCAGCAGGGAGGCGCTGGTGGTCTGGTATTTGGCATCTTCGTGCAAGCAGCGCCCCTGCCGAGCGTTGTTTGAGTGCTGAAACGGCCCCGAACGAATTTCGACCAGGACACCAAACATGGTATTGATTCTGGCATCGCACCACAAGAGCCAGCCGTTGCCGCACGCACAGAATGTACGTTGGCCATTGACAACGGCACCGGCGCGACCTGTTCTGTGCAGCGCCCGATAAGAACCGGCCTGGCGGTTCGTCTGACCGGCCGGTTTCATTTCCGGTAAGTATGCGCCCTCTCGGACGAACAGCACAAAACACCCAATTCGTCCCCATTGCGTTATGGCCCCCCCGGAATCGGTCTATGAGCAGCAGAGGCGGCGCGCCAACGGGCATCGCCGCCTACCGCCGGCCATGGGTCGACGGGTGGTCACAGGCGTCGGAGAGCGGCCTTGCGGCCTCTCGCGGCTAGGAGAAAAGATATCATGTCGGAGCATCAAAGGACAGGGCGATGGCTGCTGGGACTCTTGGTGCCGGGTTTGTTCGTCGCGGCCACTGGCCCGCGAGCGGCGGCGGCGAACCTGGGGTATGAATTCACCTTTCAGGGCGAACTATTGGACGACGACACACCGGTCACCGGGGTGTGCGATTTCCAGTTTGTGCTCTGGGACGCAGTCACGGGCGGAGCGCAGGTCGGCGCGGTCGAAGACCGGACCCTGGAGGTCACCGATGGAAAGTTCACCACAGACCTTGACTTCAGCTCAGGCAGCGGCGGCGCATTCAACGGCGAGGCGCGGTGGATCGAGATTCTAGTCTGTTGCGAGTCGCCGTGTGCGCCGAGCTTCACCACGCTCGATCCACGGCAGAAGGTGACGCCGGCGCCCTACGCGCTCGCCCTGCCGGGGCTTTACACCCAGCAAAACGCCACCAGCCCGAACATGATCGGCGGATATTCCGGAAACACAGTCACGGCCGGTGTACATGGAGCCTCTATCGGCGGCGGAGGCGTGTCCTTTGCTCCAAACCAGGTGACGGACAACTGGGGCACCGTCGGCGGCGGCGCTTCGAACACGGCCAGCGGCTTGTCTAGCACCGTTGCTGGCGGCGCCGAAAACAGGGCCAGCGGCGTTGTCTCGGCCGTCGGCGGCGGGACAGCGAACACAGCCAGCGGCGATCGATCCACCGTCGGCGGAGGTGCCGAAAATATTGCCGAAGGACCATGGTCTACGATTCCCGGCGGCGTTTCGAACCTCGCGGGTGGCAACTTCAGCTTCGCGGCCGGGCGGCGTGCAAAAGTCCGAAACTCTGCTATGGGCGGCGGCCCAAACGGGGATGTCGGATCGTTCGTCTGGGCCGACTCCACGAACGCCGACTTCGCTTCCACGGGACAGAACCAGTTTCTGATCCGTGCCGGCGGGGGCGTGGGTATCGGGACCAATGCGCCCAGCGATCCTCTGACGGTCAACGGAGTGATTCGCTCGATGACCGGCGGTTTTGAACTGCCGGATGGAACGATCATCGACACGGCCGCCAGTATCGGCACCAGCCATTTCCATAGCACGCTGGCCGCCTCAGACGGCAGCCCCTCGAATGCCGTCTTTGTTGACGCCGTTGGACGAGTGGGCGTTGGCACCGCTTCACCCGATTCGGGCTACCAAATGGACGTTTCGGGCTCGTTGGGGGGGTCGGGCATCAGGGCCTTTGCTGCCGGGTCATCGAGTTTTGCCGTGAACGCGATTAATGCCGGGTCAGGAGGAACTGGAATCATCGGGACTGCCCTCTTCGCCTCGGGTGTGACCTATGGTGTGCGGGGTAATGCCGCGAGTGCAAGCGGGTTTGATTTCTATGCCATGGGGGCCGGCACAGATTACGGGTCATCCTCTTCGATTCGCTGGAAGAACAACATCCGCACGATTGATTCGCCGCTGGACAAGGTGGCGCGGCTGCGGGGCTGTTACTTTGACTGGAAACCGGAGCGCGGGGGTCACCACGACGTGGGCTTTATCGCCGAAGAGGTGGGCGCCGTGTTGCCGGAAATCGTGGCTTACGAGGAAAACGGTGTGGACGCGATCGGCCTGGACTACAGCCGGCTCACCCCTCTGCTCGTGGAAGCCATCAAGGCCCAGTCCCAGCAGATTGCGGACCAACAGCGACTGATCGATGACCTGGCCGGACGGATCGAGCGAATGGAACGCGCAATGGGCGCCGCAGAAGTCAAGGAGGTGAAGTAATGGTCGGTCGAAAGGGAATTTCGATCATTCTGGGCAGTAGCTGTTGGTTACTGTGGGCCGGCGCGAGCACTGCATGGAGCCAGATAGGCGCCTGTTGCGGATCGCTCGGCGCGTGCGTGATGAGAACGGAGTCGGAATGCCATGGTTCTTCGGGAACCTTTCTCGGCGCCGGGACGGAATGCACCGGAGCGGACTGCTCTGGTTTGAACGGCGCATGCTGCCTGAACGGGATCCTCTGCTTCGGAGAAATCACCATTGACGGGTGCGAGCAGGGCTTCTCGGGATTCTACTATGGCCACGGCACCGGTTGCGGTGGCTCGGCATGTCCTTCAACAAGCTCCAGGGCATGTTGCCTTGGAGATGGCTCCTGCCTTGGCGACCTTACTCAGCAGAATTGCGATTCTGCAGGTGGAACGAGTCTGGACTTTGGAACGTCATGCACCATCTCACCCAATCCCTGTGATCCGCCCGAACGGGGCGCGTGCTGCTTTCCGAATGCGTGCATTGACGGCGTCACCGCCGACGGGTGTACGGGTGCTTCCGGAACCTTCAAGGGCGATGCGTCGGCGTGCAACGCAGTCGTTTGCAATTCTGTCCGGGATTCGGTGGTTGGCCGGTGCGAGGTAGCGAAGGTGCGACGG
>CAZMVD010000045.1:0-28620 GCA_964569425.1 uncultured Phycisphaeraceae bacterium | reverse complement strand
GTGGTGGTGGGTGTGGCGACGATGGCGCTGGCGGCGCGGGTCAGTGTTCCCATGCCGGGCACTCTTGCGCCGATGACGCTGCAACTGTTGGCGCTGTTGTTGATCGCTCTGATGACCACGCCGCTTCGCGCGGCGCTGGTGATGGTCAGCTACCTGGCATGTGGAACGGCGGGGCTGCCGGTGTTTTCGCCGTTGGCGGCGGGGCTGTGGGGGCCGACCGGAGGGTACTTGCTGGGTTTTGTACCGGCGGCGTGGCTGGCGTCGATCATCGGCGGGCACCGGAACTGGATCGGGAAGTTTCTGGCCGGTCTGGCGGCGTCCATCGTCGTATTGGGGCTGGGGGCCGTCTGGCTTTCGTTGTGGATAGGTTTGGGGTTATCGGCGGCCATTGCGGCCGGGTTCGTGCCTTTCGTTGGAAAGGCGGTGGTGGAGGTGGCGCTGGCCGCGGGGCTGGCGTGCCGGTGGAGTCGCTGGAGCCGCCCGCCGATCGGAAACGGCGGCGGACTGGACGGATAACAAGGGACGGAAGGACTCATGGGCTATAAGAAGTGGACTCGCTCGATAGACCAGCTCCGGCCGGACACGCGTTTCAACAGCGTGCTGGTCAGCAAGTTCATCAATTCAATGATGTGGGACGGCAAGAAGAGCACCACGACGCGCGCCATCTACACGGCGATGGACATCGTGGCCAAGCGAGTGAAGGATGCCTCACCGCTTGAGGTTTTCGAGCAGGCCATCAGCAACTGCAAGCCGAATGTGGAGGTGCGGTCCAAGCGCGTCGGCGGCAGCAACTACCAGGTGCCCATGCCGGTCAACCGCAAGCGGCAGCAGTCGCTGGCGATGCGCTGGATTCGCGAAGCGGCGCGTTCCCGCAAGGGCAAACCCATATCGGAGTCGCTGGCGCAGGAGTTCATTGACGCCTACAAAGGGGAAGGCGCGGCCGTGACGACCAAGGAAAACGTTCACCGAATGGCCGACGCCAACAAGGCGTTTTCGCACTTCGCCTGGTAGTCGGCCTGCGGGCCGCTGACTCGCGATTCGCGGTTTGGCTGGGCCGCATGTCAATCGGAAGCGGGTTCGCAGTTTCCACTGCCATCGCGGCCGATAGAGCGCAATCAGAGATACGCGGATCGATGCGGCGGCGCGCAACCACCGGCAAACCTGCAATGCCGGTGGTCGCGTTCTGAATTGCCGTGGACTGTGGCCGGCCGCGGGTTAACGAATCAGCCATTCCTCGGGCATCATGGTAATCACGCCCTCTTTCTGAATCAGCTCGATGCGGAGTAATGCGCGAAGCACGGTGCGGGCGCGCTCCGGGTCCACGTGGGCAATCGCCGCCAGCATGGCCTGAAGCGTGGGGTGCGCCGTGAACGCGCGTGTGGGCCGGAGCGTAATGCGTTCTTTGTCGTCGTCCGAACCGCCCATGAACAAATCAAAGATGCCTGGGGGTTCGGGGATGACGCGAATATCGAAGTCGCTCATGCCGGCGCGGCCGGAAGCGTACTTGATGGCGTCGTCCAGTCCACCGATGCGGTCTACCAGTCCCAGTTCGAGGGCCTGCGCGCCGGTGAACACGCGCCCGCCGGCCAGTTCGTCCAGGGGTTTTTTCAACCGGTCGCCGCGGGCTTCCATCACGTGCTTTTTGAACACGTCGTACACGTACTCCATGTAGTGACGGATTTTGGCGCGTTCGGCATCGGAGAAAGTGGAGGCGGTGCTCATCATGCCGGCCATTTCCCCGCGGCGTTCGGCGTGCCAGTTGATGCCGATCTTCTCCCATGCGTCGGTGGTGACCAGCTTGCCGCCGATGACGCCGATGGATGCGGTGATGGTGTGCTTGTCGGCGAAGACGGTTTCAGCGGCGCAGGTGACGTAATAACCTCCGCTGCCGGCCACATTGCCCATGGAAACGATGAGCGGTTTTCTTTCGGCTACGCGGCGGGTGGCGTCGAGAATAATCTCTGAGGCGAGCGCGGAGCCGCCCGGCGAGTCCACCCGAAGGACGACCGCCTTCACCGAGTTATCTTCGGCAGCCTTGTCGAGGGCGCGGCGGATGGAGGTGCTGAAGGCGCCCTCCGAACCGCCGAAGGGTGAACGCTCTGCGGTGCCGGTCATGATGGCCCCTTCGACGTAGACAACCGCCACGCTGGGATTGGTGTATTTCTTCGGCGCCGGGTTCATCATCTTCATCAGAAATTCGAACATCGCGAAGAAGTTGTCGGAGGGTAGCTTGGTATCGTCGGTATCTCCGTAGTCATGGATGATGGTCGCTCCTTCGCCGCCGCGTTTCTTGATGTCGGCTACGAAGTCCTGGCGGTGGCGGACGGCGTCAATCAGTCCGAGGCGCAGCGCTTCTTCCGCGGTGTAGGGTCCGCCGTCGATGAGTTCGCGAACTCTGTCGGGCTTCATTTTACGACCGTCGGCGATCAAACCGACGAGGTTTTCATAGATGCTGTCAAGAAGCCACTTGGTCATTTTGCGGGAGGGCTCGGACGGTTCGTGGCGGGTGATGGACTCTGCGGCGCTCTTGAAGTCGCCGCACTGCTCGAAGTCGGGCGTGACGCCGAGTTTGTCGAGTGCACCGCGCAGGTAGGGTGCTTCACCATATAGGCCCAGCAACCACAGATCGCCGGTGGGGGTGATACTGATGTGCGAAGCGGCGGTCGCCAGGGCGTAGGTGCGCGTGGTCAGCGAGTCGGCATGGACGAATACGTCTTTATCGACCGCGGCGAATCGGCGCAGCGCATCGTGCAGTTCCTCCAATTGTCCCAGGCCCGCTCCGGACTGATCCACGTCGATAACAACGGCCACCACGGCGGGATCCTGCCGTGCTTCCTTGAGTCGTTCGAGCAGTCCCTTGAGAGACTGGGGCTTTTCCGAGCTGAACAGGGGCGGAACATTGACCGGGGTTTCAAGCAGTGGACCCTTGAGTTTGAAGTAGGCGATCTGTCTGGTCGGTGTGGTGGGGGTCTTTCCACCGGTCACGCCCTTCAGGAAATCAAACTGTGCCCATGCGGTCGGGGCCGCCAGCAGCAGACTGAGTAGGGCCGCGAACGTCCATAGTGATTGTTTCTTCATGGGAATTTTCCTCTTCGAAACTTGACCGGCAGACCAGTGACTATCGACGAAACGGGTTCGACGCCTGACGGTTGGGAGCCCGGGAAGCCCGTCGGCCTGCCGAACAAACGCCGCCATTCACTCCTAAGCCTATCATCGTCCATGGCGAAAGCAAAGTGCGGAAGCGGATTTGCGACAAGTCTTTACAGCGTTTCACAGCGGTGCGCAAACTCCGACGAATCAGTCGGCAGGTTTTCGCGCCTGACGAGCATTATGCCTGGCCCACAGGGTCAGGCACATCAAAGCCATCAACCAGTTGGCCAGCCCGACGAGCTGCATCCACACGATGGGTTTGGTGTGGTCCTGCCCGCCGATTCGCAAGAAGAGCAGTCCATCGAGGAGCAACGCGAGCGATGCCAGTGCGCAACCGGCGCCGGCGCCGCGGCGCAGCAACAAGTACCAGGCGGCCAACGCCAGGATCAACTCCCGCGGCAGGGGGAAAGGGGCGATTCCATAGGCAAGGGCGCGGGGCAGCGCGGCGAGGGCACTGGATTTCACGCGCAGGCCTTCCGCAGTGGCGACGACGGCCTGTTGTTTGCCGGGACCCATGAGTTCTCCCTGTTCCGTCCGCACCCAGACATGGGCGAAGTCGGTGACCAGCTCTGCGTGAAACCCGAGCTTTCGAAGCAGCGATGCCGCGACGACGGCGCGTCCGTCGCAGTCTTCTTTCCCGCGTTCGATGGTCTCAGCGACGGTCGGCAGGTAGTCGGCATTGAGCCAATTGTTCCAGTCCCATTCATAGGGGATTCGCTGGTAGACGTACCGTTCGACGATGGACAGGGCCTCCCGGGGGGCGGCGTCGGGCGGTATCTTCCTGCGGACTTCCTCAACCAGCGGCTGCAACAAGGGGGCGTCCGGCTCGATGAGGGCGTCCGGATTGCGCCACCGGTTTACGTGTGTGACCAGCCGGCCGGGGTGCGGAAAGCACACCGCCAACCCGACGGCCAGGAACAGGGCAGTCTTCAGGGGAATCCGTGCCCACCATGGGAATCGGTTCAGAAACAACAATCGATGCAACGGGGCACTCCTGTTACGGCGGCCGGATGGGGTAACATGGTGCGCGAGCGTGCGCGCCGCCCTGCTCCGACCACGACTTGGAGGATTCTACGCCGATCGGCGCGGCTCGGCCATTCGGAGGTGATGCGGTTGCTGCGGACGGGCGGTGGTCATTTGCCCAACGAAGTCGATGGTTCGGTAGTTGACGGCGCCGTGGTGACGGGTTGCGGGTGCGCCCAGCGGCCGGCGTGAAGAGGTGACTTGGACGTTTTTCATGAATGTGCCACGGGCAGACGTGGTCATCGTGGGCGCCGGTGCGGCAGGACTGGCGACGGCCATTCTTGCGGCGCGCCGCGCGCCGGGGTTGTCCCTGTTGTTGTTGGACGGCGCGAAGAAAATCGGTGCGAAGATTCTGGTGAGCGGTGGTGGGCGCTGCAATGTCACAAATCGGTGTGTTGCCCCGGATGACTTTCGCGGCGGCAACCGGCATGTCATTCGCCGCATTCTGGCGGAACTGCCCGTCGATCGGACCGTTGCTTTTTTTCGGGAAATCGGCGTTACGCTCCACGAAGAGGAGCACGGCAAGCTCTTTCCCGATTCCCACAGCGCCAAAACGGTGCTGGCCGCGCTGCTGGCCGAGTCGGAGCGCGGCGGGGTTCACCTGCTCAGCGAGCAGCGAGTCGAACGAATCGACCGGTGCGATGGCGGATTCTCCGTTCAGACAGCAACGACCCATGTGACCGCAAGGTACGTGGTTCTCGCCACCGGGGGGCGGTCTCTGCCCAAGAGCGGCAGCGACGGCTTCGGCTATGAGCTTGCCCGTCGATTGGGGCATACGCTCATCGCCCCGGTGCCGGCCTTGGCGCCGCTGGTGCTCGAAGGTGATTTTCACCGGCCATTATCCGGCATTTCCCACGAGGTGGAGATTCATGTTCGGGTGGAAGGGGAGCGGCCGACGGTCATTCGAGGGGCGTTGCTCTGGACTCATTTCGGGGTCAGCGGGCCGGCGGTGCTTGACGCTTCCGGGCTCTGGAGCCGGGCACGGCAGGAGCGTCGCACGGTATCGCTGGCGGTGAACTTCGTGCCCGGCGGTTCGTTTGAGTCCGCGGAGGCGCGGCTGCTGGAGCTGGCCGGGCAGCGGCCCCGGGAGCACCTGGGCAATGCACTGGCGACGTTGGTTCCGGCGCGCGTCGCGGGTGCCCTGCTTGGGGAACTTGGTATCGACGGCGCGACCACTTTGGCCCACCTGGCGCGCGACGCGCGGCGCCGTCTGGTGCACACATTGCTCGCGTGGCCGCTGCCGGTACGCGACACGCGCGGCTTTAACTATGCTGAGGTTACCTCCGGAGGTGTTCCTCTGGGCGAGGTGGACGCCGCCACGATGGCATCGCGGGTTTGCCCGGGCCTTTTTCTGGTCGGGGAAATCCTGCACGTGGATGGCCGAATCGGCGGGTTCAATTTCCAGTGGGCGTGGTCGACCGCGTGGGTTGCCGCGGGCGGTTTTGCCAGGGAGTGATGACCACCACGGGGGACCGATGGTGCGGGCTCGATTCGTTGCATCGGTGCCTGTTCCATGGGTCGACCAGGCGTATAATCCGAAAGGTGGAGGAAAGGTAGGGGCAAACCGGGTCGGCGGGGCTGTGCGCAGGTCGGCGCTTCGGATTTCGGTGTGCATCGCGCTTTGGCGGGGCGCAGGCAAGGGATGTTTCCCGCAGCGTTAGTGGATGAGTGGCCGAGCGGCTGAAGGCGACGGTCTTGAAAACCGTTAGGCGGGCAACCGCCTCGGGGGTTCGAATCCCTCCTCATCCGGTCAATGGTCCGCATCAACCCTCTCGTGTGTCGCGGCCGGCCGGCTTGGGCACCGATGGGCGACCAGTGTTTTCCCGGTCTGAACGTTGCCGGCGCGCGGGCATGGGCGTGGGTCGCGCGGCTCATTTCGTCGCCGTCGCGGGCGGGTATCATGGGGGCATGACTCAAAGCCAGCCCCCGGATCCCTATGCTGCCGACGAAGCCTGTGCGCGGGCGCTGGATGAGGCCGATCCGTTGCGCTCGTTTCGCGAGCGCTTTCACGTGCCGCACAAGCGGGATGGCGCGCCGGTCATCTACTTTGCCGGGAATTCGCTCGGACTTCAGCCGCGGTCGGTTCGCGCCGTGGTCGACCAGGAACTCCGGGACTGGGCGGAACTGGGTGTCGACGGCCACTTTCAGGGCGCCACGCCCTGGTACTCTTACCACGAGACGCTGCGCGACAGCAGCGCGCGCCTGGTGGGGGCGCTGCCCGACGAAGTGGTGATGATGAACAGCCTCACGGTCAACCTGCATCTGATGATGGTTAGTTTCTACCGCCCCACATCGCAGCGATACCGGGTGCTCATGGAGGACGCGGCCTTTCCCTCCGATACTTACGCGGTCAAGACGCAATTGCAGTTTCACGGGCTGGATCCGCGCGAGGCGTTGATCATCGCCAGACCACGTCCCGGCGAACACGCCCTGCGCACGGAGGATGTGGAAGCGTTGATCCGGGGCGAGGGTGATCGGCTGGCGCTGGTGTTGATCGGCGGGGTCAACTACTTCACGGGGCAGGTGTTCGACCTGGCGCGCATCACCGCGGCGGGTCGGTCGGTCGGAGCGGTGGTGGGGCTGGATCTCGCGCACGCGGCGGGCAATGTGCCGTTGCGGTTGCATGATTGGGATGTCGATTTCGCGGTGTGGTGCACTTACAAGTACCTCAACAGCGGACCGGGCGCGGTGGCGGGATGCTTTGTGCATCAACGCCACGGGGGGGGCAGCGGGATTCCGCGATTTGGCGGCTGGTGGGGTAATGATCCTTCCACGCGTTTCCAGATGCACCTGCAACCGGAGTTTATCCCGCGCGCGGGTGCAGACGGCTGGCAGATCAGTAATCCGCCCATTCTGGCGCTGGCGCCGGTGCGCGCGTCGCTGGGCATCTTCGACGAAGTGGGCATGGGGCCGCTGCGCGCCAAGTCGATGGAGCTTACCGCGTATTTGCAGTTTCTTATTGATCGGCTCGCGCCGGCGCGGTTGGAGGTGATGACCCCGCGCGACCCGGCGGCGCGCGGCTGCCAGCTCTCGATGCTGGTGCACGAGAAACCGAAGGAACTGCTGGCTGAATTGCACGAGGAAGGGGTCATCTGTGACTTCCGCGCGCCCAACGTCGTTCGCGTCGCCCCGGTGCCGTTGTACAACTCGTTTATGGACGTGTGGAATTTCGCTCAGGTGCTGGCCCGCCATGATAAGAGAACCTGCGCACCATGAGCGGTGATTCGAAGTTTGTCATTGTCGGCGGGGGGCTGGGCGGGGCGCTGATGGCGGTGTACCTCGGCCGCGCCGGATACGACGTGGAGGTACACGAACTCCGGGCGGACCTGCGGACGTCGGAGGTTGCGGGCGGGCGGTCCATCAATCTGGCGCTTTCGCACCGCGGCCTTTGTGCGCTGGAACGTGTGGGGCTCGCCGGGGAAGTGCTGCGCATGGCCATTCCGATGCGCGGGCGCATGATTCACGCGCTCGACGGCCATCTTGCCTATCAACCGTACGGCAAGGACCGGTCGCAGGCGATTCACTCTGTCTCGCGCGCCGGCCTCAATATTGTCCTGCTCAACGCAGCCGAGAAGTTCCCAAACGTACGGCTCTTCTTTCAACACAAGTGCCGGCGGGTGGATCCCGACACCGGCGCTGTGGACCTGGAGGATGTTTCGACCGGAAAGGCGATCCGGGTGGAAGGGCGAGTTATCGTCAGTGCCGACGGCGCGTTTTCGGCGGTTCGCCGCGCATTGCAAAAGATGGATCGCTTCGACTTCAGCCAATCGTACCTTGCTCACGGGTACAAGGAACTGACTATTCCGGCCGGCTCCGATGGCGGGTTCGCCCTGGAAAAGCACGCGTTGCACATTTGGCCGCGCGGCACGTTCATGATGATCGCGCTGCCCAACTATGACGGCTCGTTTACGGTGACGCTATTCTGGCCGTTCGACGGGCCAAACAGTTTCGGGGCGATTCGCACTCGGGAGGCGCTCTGCGCGTTCTTTGAGCGCACGTTTTCCGATGCGGTGCCCCTCATGCCCACGCTGGCGGAGGACTATTTCGCGAACCCGACGGGTTCGTTGGTCACCATTCGCAGTGCCCCGTGGCACGTGGAGGATCGCGTGGTGCTGCTGGGGGATGCGGCCCATGCGATCGTTCCTTTTTACGGACAGGGAATGAATGCGGCGTTCGAAGACGTGTTGGTGCTCGACGAATGCATGGCCCGACACCGCGATGATCGCCGGCGGGCGTTCGCGGAGTTTTTCGCGTTACGAAAGGAACACACCGACGCACTGGCGGATCTGGCGGTGGCGAATTTTGTGGAGATGCGCGACCATACCGGCACGCGCATGTTCCGGTTCAAGAAGAAAGCGGAGAAATGGCTGCATAAGCTCTTTCCCCGCTGGTACATCCCGCTTTATACCTTGGTTACCTTTACGCGCACGCCGTATGCCGACGCGCAACGCCGGGCGCGGCGACAGAATCATGCCGTGGTGGCGACGGCCGCGGTGCTTCTGATCGCCGCGCTGGTGATTGTCGCGCGGCTACCGGCCCGGTAGCATGGGTAGAGACGCCGAGGGGATTTCCACATGCTCGCCGCCGAAGCCGCCGAACACCGGATCGTTGCAAAGTTGCTCAGTGACAAGACGGTGACGCTCCTGGGGCTCGCGGCGCTGGGGCGCGAGGCGGAGATCTTCGGGCTGCCGCTGGTGGAGATGCTGCTGTTCAAGGACATTGTCAGCGACGCCGATGCCGCGCAGGTCTACGCGGACCTGTCGGGATTTCGCTTTCTGGACCTTTCCCGCCGCACGCCCACCCGTGCCTGGACGTTGACGCTTCCCGAGAACATCGCGCGCCGCAAAGACTGCCTGATCTTCGGCGAGGTTTCGGGCCAGTTGGTCGTCGCGGTGGCCGACCCTTTTGATACCAGCGTTCGGGCCGCGGTTGCCACTCGTTTTGAGCGCCCCGTGCAGTACGTGGTCAGTCCGCGCTTCCAGATTCGCGAGGCGGTGGATGATATCTACGGCACCGCGCGTGCCCAGGGGGCGCGCCTTCGTGCGCTGACCCCGATGGCGAGCGCCATCGCCCCCACGTCTGCTTCGGGTCTGAACATCGTTGAGCAGCTCGACAGTATTCTTGACGAAGCCGTGGACCGCCGGGCCAGCGACGTGCACATCGAGCCGGAAGAAGACCGGCTGCGCGTCCGGCTGCGGATCGACGGGCGCATGATGGAGGTCCGCGCCTATCCGCTCGACGCCGCCGCCTCGCTTGTTTCGCGCATCAAGGTGATGTGCAAGATGGACATCACCGAGCGCCGTAAGCCACAGGACGGGCGATTTACGCATCGCAGCTTCGACCAGCAGATCGACATCCGCGTGGCCGTCATTCCCACGGCACGCGGCGAGCGCATCACCCTGCGCCTGCTCAGCCAGGACCGGACGCGACTGACTTTGGAAAACCTGGGGATGGGGCTGGAGCTGCGGCAGGCCTTTGAACGGCTGATTCATCGCTCGTACGGCATCATCCTGCTCACGGGTCCCACGGGCAGCGGAAAGACCACCACGCTGTACGCGGCGCTTAACGTCATCAACAGCGTAGACAAGCACATCATCACCATCGAGGATCCGGTGGAGTATCACATGGAGGGGATCAACCAGGTAGCGGTGGATACGGAGTTCGGCGTTTCGTTCGCCCGGGCGCTGCGCAGCATTCTGCGGCACGATCCCGACGTGGTGATGGTGGGTGAGATTCGCGATGAAGAAACCGCGCACCTCGCGTTGGAGGCGTCGCTCACCGGGCACCTGGTGTTTGCGACGCTGCACACCAACAACGCCGTGGGCGCGGTGACCCGGCTGCTGGACATGGGCTGCGAGCCCTATCTGGTGGCCAGCGCCATCATCGGGGTCATGGCGCAGCGTCTGGTGCGGAAGATTTGCGTCAACTGCAAGAAGTCCTACGAGGCCAACGAGACGGAACGGCGCATTCTGGGCGTGCCCGCGGAAAGGACGGGCGTGGAGGTGTTTCGGGGCGCCGGTTGCTCGCGTTGTCTGCGCACCGGTTATTACGACCGCGTGGGCGTGTATGAGTTCGTTCCCTTCGACGTGGGGCTTTCGGCCATGGTCATGCAGAAGGCCACCACCGAGGAAATGCACGAGTATGCCCAGACGCACGGGGCCATCACGTTGCGCGACGACGCCATCGCCAAGGTTCGCGAGGGATTGACCACGCTGGAAGAGGCGCTCCGCGTCACGCGGCTCGATGTGTAGGCGGCGGCAAAGCCAAGAGGGGCGCGGGCTGCGGGGCAATTCAGAATGCAGAAAAGTGAATAGCGAATGATCGATGCGCCGGCGCTGTCATCATTCGCGATTCGACATTCCAGATCACAGCTTCGCTCATCGCGGGCTCACCGTGAGAGGCCGCACGTCGATGCCGATGACCGGCTGGTTGCCGGAAAAGATTGGGTCGCCGTTGCCCAGCCGATCGGCCAGCACCGGGGGCGGAAAAACCCACATGGCCCGCAGACTTTCTTCATCGCTGATGAGGCAGTCCGTGTTGCCAAAGTCGTCGATGTCTTCGATGACAATCTCCCGGTCCAGCGTCAGGAACGCCTGTTCGAGATCGCGCCCCGCGAGGCGGCGGGAAGCGACGCGATAGACCTGGCCATTCACTTCGTCGATGAGGAAAGTCCCTTCGGCAAACATATCCACGAGCCATCGGGGCGGATTGGGAAAGAGCCGCGGATGGTTGACGTGGACGACTGTGGGGATTCCGGTTGCTTCGGTCGGCGGTGGCTTGACGGCGGCACAACTGCCTTCTGACGGCCTGCGGGCATTCAGCGGTGCGGGCACGTCGGGCGGCTGGGGAATGTAGACCTGCACGCGCCAGGGGGTGGGGAGCAGCAAGTCGGCCGTGGCGGGCAACGCGCGAACGACCACGGCCTTGCTTCGATCCAGCGGAGCGGGCGTTCGATTTCTATCGGGGTCCTGCTGGGCGAATCGGCCGGCGTTTACCGCGCGGCGCAGGGTGACGTAGTACAGGTCGAACGCACGGGACTTGTCCAGGTCGGAGACGGCCTTGTCCAAATGCAGCGGGTCCGCCCAATCGGCCGGGTCGGGCCCGATACGCTCGGTCAGGCGGTGAAAAATCGCAAAGGCATAGCGGCGCGTTTCCAAGAGGTCATCCCAAACCGGATCGTCCGCGACGAATTCTCCGGTGTTGTCAACCGAATCAAACGCACGCGGCCGGGGCAGGGGCGGAAAGACGCGAGATTCAAGGCGAATCTGGGGGACCGCGAACGTCTCGGCCAGGCCGAATTGCTTGCCCAGCATCCAGGCGGGCTCGTCTCCCGGGGGCACGGTCAACCCCGGATTAACTTTGCCCACCTGGTACATGTTCTCCAACTGGTAGGGCAGCGCCGGGCTCTTCGTTGGATCGCGTCGGTCCGGGTAATAGGAGCGCGGCGACACCAGCAGGCTCTCCATGTGCAACTGGTGAACGCGCGTGTCGCTGTAACAGAGAACTCCCAAAGGAGGGGTATCCACGGTGTCGATTAAGAGGTCACCGGCAAAGCTGGCACGAATGGGCCCGGCCATGGACCGCGGCGCGGCCGGAGTCGCGAGCAGCAGGCTCGCCGCCTCTTCAGCCGCGCGAACGATGGAATCCTGGCCGGCCTCGTCGGACATGACCCGCGCCCGGTTCCAGGCGATCGGGAACATGGACGCCACCATGATCAGCCCGAAGCCGAGGATGACGATGGCGATCATCATTTCGATGAGGGAGAAGGCAATACGGACCGGATAGCGCAAACGCGAACGGCGGCGGATCGACCGGCGCGTCCATTGCCGATTGCCGATTGGCGATTGCCGATTGGAGGCGCGCGCCACCTTCTTTCTAATTGACAATTGACAATCGACAATCGACAATTCGCCTTGCACCGCCGCGGACCGACCTGTCCTAGCCAACCTTCGCATTACGGTTCATTGCCGCCCAAGCGCTACTGGTTTTCCCCTGCCGGACCCTGCACGACGGCGCCGGTCAGACGGTTCACATAAAATGGCTGGGCACTGTCCAGCAACGCTGCGCGCTTGTCCTTGGGGTCGCTGTAGCTCTCAAACAAAGAATCGTCGTACACCAGCAGTCCGTCTACCGAAGGGAAGTTGATGGCCACGTCCGCGGCATCGGCAACCAGATAGGGCACTGTTGCCGGTCCGCCGGCTCCGAAACTGGGACGGGGATCCAAGGTCTTTTTCAAGTCATCGGCGCCCCAGTATTCCTTCACCTTGGCCCCTTTGCGGCATCCCTGGGCGGGATCATGTCCGATTTCGATGGCAGTGATCCCACCGCGGCCGCGACCGGGCGGCAGGTCGCTGGTGGCGGGTCCGCCCAGGTGGTCGTCGCGAATGAGCACGTTTCGTCCGACGACAAGCTGTCCTGCGCCGGAGTACACAAGCGTGAAGTAGTTGCGATGTCGCTGGTTCTTGTTGGACCCGATCGGGGGATTCAGCAGGTTGTTGTTGGCCAACTCATCGGCGGAAAAAGTGACGAAATCATCGGCGGGACCGGGCCGGTCATTCTCGACGACGTAACGCGGAACCACGCGGATGGGGCGCGAGAGTTGATGGGCGCGCTCTCCGGTGACGCGAAAGACGTTGGCGCAAATTTCCAGTTCCGGGATTCCCTGGTCTTTTAGTGCGTCGGCCGCGGTCTGATCTTCCTGCGGACAGGCGAGGCAGTTGGGGTCCTGCTCGATCGCGATCATCCGCTGCACGCCGTCGGCGTCGAGGTAGAACAGCACGCCGCTTTCCACGCCGGTTTCGCGCACCGCCGCGGCGCGGGTGGTCATCAATACCCCGCGGATCAAGGTTTCGGCGTCGGCGCGTTTGCGCTGTTCCCACATCGAGGTGGCGCCGGGGACGACGACGGCCACCAGGATCGCAATGATGGCGACAACGACCACCAGCTCGACGAGGGTGAATCCCCGGGAACTTCGATTACGGAATACAGAAGCGGAGCAGCCGTGCGGCGTGCGGCGTGAGACGAGAGGCCACGGCCAATCGGCAATCGGCAATCGGCAATCGACAATCCGCTTCATGGCGCCGTCTCCAGCTTCTGCTTGAGCGCCGGATCGGCGAAGACGTTGTCGCGGTTGAGCGGATTGCGCAGGAAGGTGTGCACCGCCAGGTCGCCGACGACAGACGCGGTTGGTTCCGCCGTTTGGAGATCGCGGGTCAACTGTTCGCGCCCGTCGGGCCCCCAGGACATTAACACCGGCCGGCCGCCGTTCTGGGCGACCAGGTTGCTGGAGACCTGGTACCAGGCAGGGTGGTTGGAGGACTGCAGCTTGTCGTTGCCCGGCTTTTTGGCGTCGAAGCCGCGGGTGCTGAAATAAGCCAGCGGGACTCCCCAACTGTCCACGATGCGCCGGAGCTCCAGGTCCTCCTGGGCATCCCATTTGCCGTTGTTGTTGCGGTCGAGGTATTGTAGCGGCTCGCCTTGATTGTTGCGCAGACCCTGACGGAGGTGCGCGTCGGACAGTCCGTCGAGCATGGCGCGCGATTGCGAACCGCCGAAGAGTTCCACGGCCAGCACGAGAGCGGCGATGTCGCGATGCTCAAACGGATCGCGCGACACATCGCCGTCGAGGTAGAAGCGCATGGCCGGATAGTTGTTGCCGTCGGTGTTGGTGGCCAGAATGACCTTCGCCCCGCCGGGCGCGAGCGAGCCGGATCCGGATTGACTGCCGGTCATGCCGTTGCTGGTGAACGGATTCAACTCATCCGGCGGGAAAAAGCCGTAACGATCCTTGTAGGTGACGTAGCCGACGCCGCCGGCACCGGCTTGACGGGCGCGGGTAATCGTGGGCGCCGCTTTCTGCTCGCGCTCGAATTCGTCCACCATCGTCTGCACGTTGTGCAGCAGCAGTTGCGTGCTCTGGGTCTTGCCGCGGTCGATCAGGGCCGGCGCTGCGACGATGACCGCGCCGAGCAGCACCAGAATCAGCCCGACGACGACAAGCAGTTCGACCATGGTGAAACCGC
The DNA here is from genome assembly GCA_964569425.1 of uncultured Phycisphaeraceae bacterium. Classification (GTDB taxonomy): domain Bacteria; phylum Planctomycetota; class Phycisphaerae; order UBA1845; family UBA1845; genus JACQXM01. The sequence goes on along the minus strand of CAZMVD010000045.1, from coordinate 14,425 downwards.
GTCGGAATGTCGAATGCGGAATGCGGAATGCGGAATGCGGAAAGAAAGCAGGCGTGAGGCGTGAGGCGAGAGGCGAGAGTTGGTTGCCAATCGACAATCGACAATCGCCAATCGCCAATTGCCCCGACCGCCGTTGACGGTACCAATCTGTCCAGCGGCATACGGTCATTTAGTCGGTGTCTCTCGTCCAGTTGACTACGTCGTCGGCCGTGCCGTAGACGCCATCCTCTCCGGCGCTGATCAGCAGGTACGAGTCCTTCCGCACCGGTTCGCAAACGCCGTTGACCTTTCCGGACACGGGATCGCGCTGGAGGACGCGCGTGTTGACAATGAAGCGCGCAAAACTCTCGTCGTACTTGGGCAGACCGATTACGTCCTCGTCCGGCATGGGTGAATCGGCCTTGGCGATGTCGTGGTAGAAGCTGCGGTTGGGTCGGGCACCCTTGCCGAAATCTACGCCGTCGATTTTGGTCATCGCCCCGTTGACGGAGCCGGTGAGGATGCCGTTGTCATCCTGACGGTAGATGCCTACGCGGTTGTTATTTCGCGCGTCCACCATGTGCTTGCCGGCACGGTTGGCGCGGTAATAGAGAATCGGCCGGTCCCACGCATCGACGAAGAGGTTGAGCTTCAGCGTCGCGTCCCAACTGCCAAACTGCGAATCCAACCCCAGCACCACGCCGCGGTTTTTCAACTCATCGAGGGTGCGCACCCGTTTGCTCTTCATGTCGTCGTCCACGTAACTTCCGGTCGAAGGATAGCGCGGTCTCTTGGGGGCAAAGGTCGCACTGCCGCCGCCGCTGGAGTCAATCTCATAGGCGCCGCCGGACGCGGCGTGGGTGTCGTCGGACCAGATGCCGTTGCGGTTGAGATCCTTGAATCCCGGCGTGCCGCGAAGGTCGGCTCCGACAAGTGCCTGCAACAGCAAATGGGCTCCGGCTACTTTTACATCCGCTGCGGGGTTGGCGCTTGTCCGGCTCGGGTCGGGATCGGCAATGGTGTGCGGATCAGTCTTCGACGTGGAGGTATCGGCGGCCGATGGCGGCAGCGAACCGCCCAGTGCCTGCTCGCCGCGGAACTGCTCGATGCCGGTGTCCAGCGCGGCGAATGTGGCTTTGGTGGCCGCTACCTTGGTGCTCGTGCGGATCGAGCTGAAGGCGGGCAGCAGCAGGGCGATGAGCAGGGCGATGATGGAGATCACCACCAGCAGCTCGACCAGCGTGAACGCCGCTCGAAGCGATGGTCGATTGTCAATTGTCGATTGGCAATTGGCCGCGGGCTCACGCCTCTCGCCGCTCGCCTCTCGCCTTCGTCGATTTCCCATTTCGCATTCGTCTCGCATGGTCGTATCCTCGCATTCCTTCGCCGCTAATCGGCCGAGAGCGGAAAATTGGTCACGTCGTCCGCGGTGCCGTAGCGCCCGTCCACGCCGGCGCTGATCAGCAGGTAGCTGTCCGGATTGACCACCCGCAACGGCGTCTTGGGGTCGATGGTCTGCCCGCTCATGCGCCGCTCCTCCAGATCACGTTGTAGTTTGCGATCAAGGATAAATCGCGCAAAAGTGGGAATCGTGGCCTGATCGCTGGGGTTGAAATTGGCGGGGTCGATGGGCTGGGACAAGATGACGGCGTCGAGCTTCTCGCCGGCGAACTGAATGGCGTGCGCCCCGCCGCCGAAATCCCACCCGGCCTTGCCTTCGTCCCCGGTGAACCCGTGGTTGTCTTCATGGACATAATAGGGCGGGCCGTTCTCCTGGGTTCCGCCGCTGTAGCGGTTGTTGGGATCGCGCTCGTCGGCCACAATGTTAGAAGTAGAACCGTTGCGATTGGCGGCGTAATACAGGATCGGCTGGTCGAACGCGTCGACGATCACCGGCATCTTCTGCATGACGCCCCAGTCGGGAAAGAGCGTCGTGTCGGGTTTGCCCGGGAGCCTGTCCGTCGGGAGCGTTCGCGTGCCGGTGTCGATGTACAGGGCGCGGCGCTCGAGCGCTTTACCTTCATTCAGGGGGTTGGCGTTGTACCACTTCCATGGTTCCGCGCGCAGGCCCTTGCGCTCCGGCACGGAGCCGCGGGCAATGTAGCCTTGCTGGTCCGGGCCCATCAGCATGGCCGGCAACCAGTGTGCTCCATTGATCACCGGCGCTTTGTTCGTGTTGAAATCGGGCCCCAGGCCGTATGGGAACTGCCCCAGGATTGGATCGAACGAGGCTCCTGGAATCGGCGGGTGCGCCCAAGAGGGCGGATAACCATTGGTCTGTGGAAAGTCGCGTTCGTTTTCGTTGCGAAACAGATCCAGCCCGATTTTCAGCGTTCGCAGGGTCGCCGCGGTCGACGTTTTCTTGGCGCTGTTTCGCGCACTGTTGAGCGAAGGAATGAGGATGGCGATGAGCAGTGCGATGATGAACATCACGGTCAGAAGTTCAACCAACGAGAAGGCGCTGCCACGCATTCTGTGGTGCGAGAACGCCCGCGGTGGAGTCTTGAAGCGCTTGAACTCGGTTTGCATGACTACGGTTCCCTTTTCGAGCCGCCTGTCCGGGCGTATCGCGGACCGGCCGCAGCTTGCTTGATTATAGGCCCTCAACGCAGGCTTGGGCCGGCGAAGCCTCGCGGATTGCCGGCGACGACGCGGGCGCGACCGAATCCCCGACCCCCGGAAAGGTAACGCCCCCAGCCCGGGCGCGTCAAAGGAACCGCCGAATGTGCCGCGCCGAGACCCCGACCCAACAGCACCGGCGCTCCCCCATTCGGCCTTCGACAGCGGCGGAGGGTTTTCGCCGACGCTGAGGTCATTATCCGCCGCCGACCCCCTGCATGAGCGATACCAGCGGCATGAACAGCGCCAACACGATGAACCCGACGATGCCACCGAGGACCACGACCATGACCGGCTCCAGCAAGGAGACCAGGCTGGCCACGGCTACGTCTACTTCTTCCTCGTAATTGTCGGCGATTTTCAGAAGCATTTTGTCGAGTTCGCCGGTTTCTTCGCCGACGTCGATCATGTTAACGACCAGTGCATCACACACGCCCGTGGAGCGCAGCGGATTGGCGAAACTTTCGCCCTCGCGGATGGAATCGTGGACCTTACCCATGGCGCGGGCGTAGATCTCGTTGCCGGAGGTCTCGCGCGTGATGTTGATCGCCTCCAGAATGGGAACGCCGGCGGTGATGAGGGTACCGAGCGTTCGGGTAAAGCGCGCAACGGCAGTTTTTTTGACCAGCACGCCGAAACCGGGAATCCGGATAATCAGCCAGTCGAGCACAAATCGCCCGCCTTGGGACGAGCGAATGACTTTCATCAACATCCACACAGCCACCGGTCCAAAGAAGATGATCATCCAGCCCGGTGGCCTGCCCTTCACTACCCAGTCTGAAGTGTTCAGCAACACCAAAGTAATGGGGGGCAGGGCGGTATCGAAGTCTTTGAAAATATCCTTGAACTTGGGGATAACGACAATCATGATGCCGGTGACGATGCACCCTGCAAACGCCACGACGACCGCAGGATAAATAAGGGCGCCGATGATCTTGCGTTTTAGTTTCTGGGCTTTTTCTTTGAATTCGGCCAGTCGAACGAGAATGACGTCAAGGACGCCGCCGGTTTCGCCCGCCGCGACCATGTTGACGTAAAGGCGGTCGAAAGCTTTGGGATGTTTGGCCAGCGCCTCGGAAAGGGTAGAGCCGCCCTCGATATCGTCGGCCATGGTCCGGAGGATGTTCTTGAGCCCGCCCGGCTTCTGCTGTTCTTCCAGGATGTTAAGGCTGCGCAGAATCGGCAGGCCGGCATCCTGAAGGGTCGAGAGCTGGCGCGTGAACTGAGTGAGTGCCTTGGAGTTCAGCCGTCCGGTGCCGCGCCGTCCGCGCTTCGCGCCGCCGCCGGCGGTCTTCGCCCTGGCGCCGCCCTTTTCGCGAATCCGGGTGGGAAAGTAGCCGAGGTTGCGGATTTTCGAGAGCGCGTCCTCAGTGGTGAGCGCTTCGATCTCATCCTTGATTTCCTGCCCGGCCTGGTTCATGGCCTCGTAGGCGTATGTCGGCATAGGTTCACCTCGCTTGTTCCCATTATGAGCAGCCGTAAGGTGTCCGTCCAGTGGAATGGCGAAGCGTGGATTCAGATTTTCTCGGGCCGTTTTCGATTATTGGGCCTGAGCCGCGAGAAGTAAGGGCTCCGGCGGGGGGGCTCGCAACACTACTATTCTTCGCCATGGCCGTGCGGTGCAGCGTCCGGGCGTTCGCAGGGCCGGATATTCGGTTGGATCGACGAACGGCACTCCGGCAGCTGCGACGGCCGGGCAACGAACCGGGACAGTCCAAGGCTTTCAAATCGGCCGCCAATTGGCCGCGGGGTATTGGCATGATAAATTCGCACCAACCGGGGAGTGTCCGGACGCCTGGTGGGTCCCGCGGCCTTCAAAGCCGTTGAGGGGTCGTTCACGCGGCCTCTGGTGGGTTCGATTCCCATCCACTCCCGTAGCACCGGCAGGACAGGCGGAGAACGGGGTAATGATCGTGAGTTGGTTGCTGAGGCGGACGGCGCTAGCGGAGGAGAGCACGAATTCCCCCGCGTGGCGGCGGCGGTTGGTTGGGCGATCAGGGCTGATGGCCACCTTGTTGCTGATCCTGGTGGCGTGCGATCCAGGCTTTGCACGGCGATTTCAACAGGCGTTGTTCGAGGAAGTCGTCCTTGGGGAATATGGCTCCTGCGGACCGATCGAGCTGGCCGTGCTGGTGCCGGATTGCCCTGTTCCCGGGGTCTGCTTCACGCCGGCCTGTGACAATCACAACGAGTGCTACGGCATTTGCGGGGTCAGCAAACGAGAGTGTGACGAGCAGTTTTTTCGCGATCTGGTGGCGGTCTGTTCGCGCGGGCTTCCGCTGACCGACCCGATGTACAGCCATTGCCGTTATGTCGCCATCACCTATTGGACGGCGGTAGTTACCATGGGAGATGCGGCCTTCGCCGCGACGCAGGAGGGCGTGTGCGGTCTGCCGCCGGATGACGACCCGGAAGATCAAACGGGATCCTGCTGTCGTGTGAATGCGGCGGCGACCTGTTTGGACCGCGAGTTTCTGGACTGTCCGCCGGGCGATTTGTTTATTCCCGAATTCTCGTGCGAAGAGATTGACACACTGTTTGGCGGTTGTCCGATTCCGCCGAATGACGATTGTGGTGCGGCGACGCCGGTGTGCGGCGGCGCCGCTGCCGATGCGGATCTGGGACGGTGCGCCGGCGAGCCGGACAAGGATCGGGGCGGCGCGGTGTGCAGCGTTTCCATGCAGGATTGCGTTAACGGCCTGGCCTGCCTGCCGTTCGACGGCGATGTGCATCGCTGCCGGATCAACACCGATAACCGGCTCGCCACGACCGACGGCCCGCCGGCCGCAGGGGATTGCGCCGCTTCGGGGGCGTTGAGCTTTCAGGCCGACGTGTGGTACGCGCTCGCCGCACCCTGCGATGGAACACTGACCATTCGTATGTGCGACGCGATCACCTATGACGCCATGCTGGCGGTGTACGGAGGTGACGGCGGCGCATCGGGCGAATCGAGCTGCGCGTGTCCTGTCGATAACGAGTCGCTGTTGGCGTGTAACGACGATTTCTGCGGGTTTGCGGCGACGGTGTCCGGCGTGACGATCGAGAACGTGACTGAGGGCGGCTGCTATCTGGTTCGCGTGGGTGGATGGTCCGCCGACGGAACGCGGGCGACGACGGAGCGCGGCGTCAGCCGGTTGGACATCGGCTTTTTCTGCGGCGAGGTATCGGCCCCCCCGGGTGAGATTGAAGAACCTGAAGACGCTTTTTCACCTGAGTGACCTGAGTATTTCGCGTTTCGTCGGTCGCTGTGGCGACGGACTCTTTCGGAGCGAACTGCTCTACTTCGAACGCAGCCGGCGGCACTGCGGGGGCGGACTTCCCGGCGCAAGAACTATCGAGTTCTCGTTGGGCGGGCAGATGCCAGGGACGTGAGCACTTGTATTCATTATGCGGGGATCGACCTCCGCCGCGTTAGACGTTCATCGTCCAAGAGGCCGGGGACATGACCAAGAAGGGTGCGATCGTTTTGCTTGGGTGCGCCGTCACGATGTCCTGGGTTCTTGCCGGGTGTGCCACGGCTGCGCGTTCGCCGCAGGTGTCACCGGTCATTTCGCCGTGGGCTCAGGAGGGGTTGGTCGGTCGGCGCATGGTGACCGAGCACTTCGAGATCGTCAGCACGCTTACCGATCGCGAATTCGAAAGGGCGGTGCCGGAGGTTCTGGAGGCGTCCTATCGACATTTTGGCCGAACACTGCCGCCGCCCGCGATCGGCGAGGCGACACGGTTGAAGACTTTTGTGTTCGGCACGCGGGCAGAGTGGTTGCGCTACACGGCGCGGCATTATCCGGCGCGATTTGCGCTGTACAGTCGCATTCACGCGGGCGGATTTTCCGACGGTGATACCGCGGTTTCGTTTTACTCGACCCGCAGTGACACCTTAGCGACACTGGTTCACGAGGCCTGGCATCAATACACGGCCGCGCGACGCGACGCTTTGCCGGGTTGGCTTAATGAAGGGCTGGCGTGCTACCACGAGGCGGTATCGCTCTCGCGCGGGAGCCCGGCGTTCACGCCACGGCGGAACACGCATCGACTCAACGCTTTGCGCGAGGCGCTGCAATCAAACGCGGCGTTGTCCATCGCGCAGTTGCTGGCGACCGATGCGGGGCGGGTCGTGGGCGATGACCATAGCCTCCAAACACAGCGCTACTATGCGCAGGTCTGGGGGCTGGTGGTCTACCTGAAGCACGAGGCCGGCGCGCGCTCCGCGGCGTCGTTTGCACGCATGCTGGAGGACATTGCCGGCGGCAGGGCGGGGGCGCGGGTGACGGCGCAGCGGGTTGGTACCGCTGCTTTGGCCCCGGTATCCGACGGCGAGGCGTGGTTTCGCGCCTATTGGGGTGATCCGCAAGCACTCGAGTCGGGTTACTTTGATTTCCTGGTTCGCGTTTCGGGACTTCGTTGAGTGCAGGTCAACAACGACATTCCCAGAGACGGCTCCACTTCGATCGAGCGGACGCAGGACGGCGCGCCCGTGCCGACCACGACGGGTTTGCGTCTGCTGCTCGGTGCTTTGCTCCTGGTTGTCGGGTCGGCATGGTGCCGTGGTCCGCGCCCGGGCGCGGCGCCGGATTTGCCGCCGGTTCAGACGCGGATTGATCCCAACGTCGCACCATGGTGGGAACTGTCGACCTTGCCGCGGATCGGGCGGGCGACGGCCGAGGCCATCATTGCGCACCGCCGACAGGCCGAGGGTTCCTTTGCGGGGACGAACCGGGTATTTGTCTCCCCGGTGGACCTGAGCCTGGTGCGCGGCATCGGTCCGGTCACGGTCCAGCGCCTGGCGCCGCACATGCGATTCGACGCGCCGGTGCCGCCTAGTCCTCAGCGCCAACCAGCGCCGGACGGCGACGGCGGCGGCGCTTCTTGATGCCGCTCGCGGGTCTGTTGGGAGGAACGCGCGGCGGCGCTAATTCAGCCAGGGTCAGGGCCTCTTGTAGCGTCTTGGCGAACAAGTCGGCGCTGACTTCTTTCCAAAGTCCGTCGGCGCGATTGAACACGCCGCCCGACACCATGATGTTCATCGTGGGGTTGCTGCCGACGCCATGGATCAAATCGATCAGCCGGCGCACGCCGGGCACGCCGGTCGGCTGGGTGCCGAAGACCAGCAGGAGATCGGGGCGAATCTGGCCGAGCAATGCGAGAACCTCGTCGTTGGGCACGCCCCCACCCAGGAAGTACACGTTCCAGCCGCGCGATTCGAAGAGGTCGGCGCACATGTGCGCACCGAGTTCCTCCGGTTCGCCTTCGGCGCAGGTGATGATTACGCGTTTTCCGTTGGATTCCGCACGGGGCAGGCTCAACTGCAACTGGTCCGCGAGGGTGCGGTTGATGCGCGTTGCCATGTGCTCGACCGCCGCATTGATGCGATCGCTGCGGAACATGCGCTCCACCCGTTCCATTGCCGGCCAGAGAAGGTCGTTGTAGAGCCCGATGGGTTCAGCGCCCCGGGACAATTCGCGCTGCACGAACTCGCGGCAGGCAACACGGTCTCCGGACAGGAGGGGTGTCAGAAACTCATCGACGAGGGTTGTGGTGGCCATGGGAATCGCTCCTTGGCGAGAATCAGGACCCGGAAGCCCATAGTAGGGGAGAGGGCTCCCAGCCCCACCCGAGAACGATTCTGCGCTGTTGACCCTGGTTTTCCGGAGCTCCGCCCGGAGGAAACTGCACGTCGGCGAAATTTATCCAGATACAACCAGCCAGTTAAGACAGGTGATCTGGGAAATATGGCAAATTTCATATCGGTGGTAGCGCAGAAAAAACTTGAGGGGCATTGTCCGCCGCTGGCCATTGAATTCCGACCGTACCTTCTTTCGACCGATCAACGTTATCAGTCCTTGGGAGACGATTCGCCGCGTTGCTTTCAATCGTAGGTATAGTGGTAGGGTTCCGCAGTAATTGCGCGGGGACTTTCCCTCGCTCATTGGCATGACATCGGGGCGCGGGAATACCAGAACGATTCGCTTGGGGTCCAAGAAGGGCGTTTCGCATGAGGGCGCTCATTCACGGCGTCTTTCCAGCAGGCGGGAATCATCAAGGAGCCGACCGTGTTTTCTTTACTGGCACGGATTCGATGTGGTGCGGAGCGATGGCGGGGCGCGAAGGCACGAGTGTGTGATCATGTCGCCGCGGCTTGACCGGACAATGGCGTGACGCATACTTGAATAGCGCGCAAGAGCCAAGGACGAAACAGCGCGCCGGACATTCCTAACGTGTATTTCCTTGCAGGAGACATGTAGATGCGCAGGTTACTGGGGTTGATTCTGGCCGTGGGTTTGGCGGGCGGCTGCGATATCATTCGCGACGAGGGAACGGCAACGGAAGCCGCATTGAAACGGTTCGCTTCGGAACAGGAGCTGCGCGATTACTTCGCGCAGCAAATCACCACCCGGCAAACCGGTATGGACGCACTCAGTGCCGAGTTGGGTGAGGGCGGTTCGGGGACGGATAACGCCGTCGGCGACGCGCCGCAGGGAGCGCCGCCGTCGCCGGTCGATGCGGATGGCGGCGGTGTTCGCAGCGACCACTCGCAGACCACCACGCAGGAGCGCGGGGTGGACGAAGCCGACGTGGTGAAGACCGACGGCGACTACCTGTACCTGATCACCAGCCGATACGACGCGGTCGCCGACGGGCGGTTCGGCAAGCTGCAGATTGTCCGCGCCGATCCCCCGGACCAGATGGCGCTGGTGGCGGAAGTGCCCCTGGAGGGTTACGGTCGCGAGCTGTACCTGGACGGTGACCGGATTGTGGCACTCACCGAGACCTACGGAAACGTCTACTGGCTGGGCGGTCCGGAGGTTCTGGCGTTATCAAGCGGCGAAGCGAGCGCGGACGGCGGGGGAGCGGCGGTCGACGTGGACCCGGCGTCGGGCGATGCGTCTATCGATCTGATCGCGCCGGGCGGCGAATACAGCTACGAGCGCCCGCGGACCTTTGTGACGATCATCGACGCGACGGACCGCGCTGCACCGCGCGTACTTTCGCGAACGGCTTACGAAGGCAGTCAGGCGTCCAGCCGGATGATCGACGGCCAACTTCACCTGGTGATCGCCAATTTCCAGAATTACTACTATGACGTCATGCCGCTGATGGGGCGCCCGGAGTTCGCCCCGCAGAACGTCGACGTGGAATCGCTGCTGCCGCGCTACGAAATGATTGATGCCGACGGGGTCAAGACCGAAGGCATGGTGCTCACCTGGGAGGACGTGTACCGTCCGGCCGACCCGGACGGGTTCGGCGTGGTGGCGCTGATCAGCATGAACGCGGACAACAGCACGCAGTTCAAGGCGGTGGGCGTGGTGGCCGAGCCGGGGCTGATCTACTCATCCATCGATGCGCTGTATCTGACCAACACCAACTACGACTTCCGCGGGACGGCACGGACGACGACGGACGTGTATAAGTTCACCTACCAGCCGGACGGCGGGGCGGTGCCGACGGCCGTGGGTCGGGTGCCGGGTCGAGTGCTCAACCAATACTCCATGGGCGAGCACAACGGCTACCTGCGAGTGGCGACGACGGTCGATCGCACGTTCAACTTCCTGGGCGTGGCCACCGAATCGGGCAACAACGTGTACGTGCTGAACGAAGCCGACGGCGCGCTGCGCGTGATGGGATCAATCGAGAACGTGGCGCCGGGCGAGACCATTCAGTCGGCACGGTTCATCGGCGACCGCGGGTACCTGGTGACGTTCGAGCAGATCGATCCGCTGTTCACGCTGGACCTGGCCGACCCGGCTTCGCCCAAGGTGGTCGGCGAGTTGAAGGTGCCGGGGTTTTCCACGTTCATCGTCCCGCTGGACGAGGGGCACCTGCTGACGGTAGGGCAGTACATTCCCGAGTTGAACGACCCGTTCTTCTTCCGCCCGTGGGGCGTGCAGTTGTCGATTTTCGACGTGCGCGACTTCGCCAATCCGACCCTGCGGCACCTGGAGGTGATCGGCGAGGACACCGGGTCCCATTCCGAGGCGCTGTGGAATGCCAAGGCATTCACCTACTACGCCGAAGGCGGATTGGTGGCGTTGCCGATTTCCATTTACGACTACAGCTACATCGATTTTGACGGCGGAGTCCGGGGCGACGGATCGGGCGGTTCGACAGACGGCGCGGCGCCGCCGCCGGCGGATGGCGGTGATGCCACGGTGTCATCCGATGGCACGACGGGCGATGACGGCAGCACGGCCGATGAGCCGCCGATCGGGGTGGTCGAGCCGTACGTGCCCGGTGGGTTCGAGGGCATCAAGGTGTATCGCGTGTCGGCCGAGACGGGCTTTGCGGAAGTCGGCAGCCTGAGCACGCGCTTCGAGGAGGCGGGGCACTATTATGCGTCGTTTACCCGCGGGGTGTTTATCGGGGAGCATGTCTACGCGGTCACGGACAACGGCGTACATTGCACCAAGCTGGACGATATGGACGGCGCGCCGATCGAACTGCTGCTCCGCGAGTCGGTGCAGTATGGCCCCGTCGAGCCGGTAGAGCCGATCGACCCGGACAAGCCGGTGGACGATGGCGGCTCGACCGAGCCGAGTCGCCCCATGCCGGGCCCGATGATGGGCGGCGGGAATGGCGGAACGATTTCCATCGCCCCAGCGCCGCCTGCGGGAGGGTAACGGTGATCGCGGCGCGGGAAGCGCCACCGGCAATGGATTCCTGCGGCCCGGCGTGGGTTTGACGGATCTGCGCCGGGCCGTTTTCTCGCGCGTGTTCGGAACGCTGGAAGTCCATCGGGTGCGAGCCTGTGCCGCAAGGTGATGCAAATCGCGTCGTCACACGGTCTTGAAGTTCTCGAACGATTGCCGGCAGGCGTGGCAGTAGTGGATGGTGCGGCACAGAGTCGGGCCGAAGAGGGATTCGAGTTCGGTGTTCGTCGAGTCGCAGAAGGGGCAGGGCACCCTGGCGAGGGCTTCGTCGAGGCGCTGGTGCGCGGGGCAGGCGGCGGCGGGGGGGGCGAGGCCGAATTCCTTGAGCTTGCGGCGGGCAGAGTCGGTCATGCGCGCGGTGGTCCAGGGCGGCTCGTAGACCGTGCGGACGTCGACGCGCGATTCGCCGAGCGCTTCGACGGCGCGGCGGATGTCTTCGCGGATGACGTCGAGCGCCGGGCAGCCGGCAAAGGTGGGCGTCATGTCCACGACGATGCCGTCGCCTTCGACCCGCACGCCGGCGATGATCCCCATTTCCACCACGTTGAGCACCGGGATTTCAGGATCGGTGACGGATTCGAGTACTTTCCACACGGGCGCCAAGCGTGCCGACGATTCGGGCACCGTGGCCGGCTCCGTTTGGACGTCCTTGCGTTTCGGCGTTTCCGCGTTTCGCTCTACCATTTTGCGCTCGGGTCCAGTTGATACACCTGTTGCATCTCACCGAGCAACTCGGCGAGCGCCGCGGGATGGCGGCCCACGCGTCCGCCGTAGACCGGTTGGACGTTTTCGCGAACGGTGAAGTTTGTTTCGCGGAATACGGGAGCGACGGCCGACTCCCACTCGCGGCGAAGCTGCTTTTCGCGCGGGGCGATGCCGCTCTGAGCGAGCATCTCGTCCGCCTCGGTCGGTTCGAACAGACCGAGGGCGTGGGGGTAGGCGGCATCGAGGGCGGTCTGAAGCTTGGTGCGAGCTTCGTCGGTAGAGCGGCCGAGGCGCAGGATCCAGCCGCGGCCGTGCATGAGGTGGTATTTCTTTTCGCCAAGGAACTTATGTGCCGCCTGGGCGAGCGGGGCGAGCGTGCCGGCGGCCAGCGCGGTGAGGCGGACGCTTTCGGCGACGTCGTAAAGAAACTTGCGGGCGATGCTGAAAGCCCAATCGCGTTTGCCCGGCAGGCAGACGAAGGAAGCACACTTCCAGTCGCGCGGGCGGCGGTTGAAGGCGAGGGCGTCGGGATCGGCTTCGCCGAGTTCGTGGAGCATCTGGTAATAGACCAGGGCGTGGCCGATCTCGTCCTGGGCCATGGAGGAAAAGGCGATGTCCTCCTCCAGGATGGGCCCCAGCCCGGTCCACTCGGAGTTGCGGTGGCCGATGATCAGCGCGTCGTCGGCCATGCGAAAGAGCAGGTCGATGACGGCGGGACGAGTCATGGCATCCAACGATGCGAAGGTGTCATAGGGCTTCATGGCGGCTTAACCCACTCCAATTGTCGATTGTCGATTGGCGATTGCCAATTAAGAATGCGAACGGCCGGCGACAGCCAACCAATCGGCAATGGGCAATCGGCATTCGGCAATTCGGATTTCATGATTGCGCCGGCGTGTCGCCGGCCTTCACGGTCTTCGGCGTTTTGTATCCCCACGATTCGCGGTAACTCTTGTCGGTGGCGCGGTCGAAGATGTCGGCGTCCTCGTAGCGGCTGGCGAGGATCGCTTCCGCGGGCACCACCCACAGGTTTACGCAGGCCTGGCGGCGGGCGTACTGCTCCTTGGCCAGGATGAGGGCCATTTCGGCGTCCGGCGCATGAACCGAGCCGACGTAGACGTGCGGCTCGCCGCGCGCCTGCTGGTGGAAAACTTCAAAGATGGGCCATTGGGTGTCGGTCATGGGAGATTTCCGAATGTCGATGGTCCTTTGTCAATTCTCGATATCACGGACGACGCTCCTGCGTAGAGGTCAAGCATCGAGCCCTCGCGTCCTCCGCGGTGGACTTCATGATCACGAGTCCTAGTGCTTGCGACTGCGGCCGTTGGTTGCGCCATTGGCCGGCTCGATGCGGACCACGTGAAACAGCGACACATGCGAGAAACCCGCCAGCCGTCCGCCGCGCTTGCGGATCACCAGCACGGCGTTGGTGCCGGGAACGGCGGCGTCGGGGTGGTCCACGCGAATTTTCTCTCCGGACGACAGGCGCATGACAAATGGCTCAAACGGTTTGGCCTTCAGCCACTGCTCCAGGTCACGAACGTGCATGGTGCGCCTTCCTCGCTGTGTGATTAGCAGAACGTCGTCACAGCATCTCAATTCCATACTTCTTGGCGACGGTGGTGAGGCGCGCGATGTCGTCTTGCGTCGGCGGCGTGCCGGTCATCACCGATTCGCTTGAATCAGCGTCGGCGGGGTCGATCGGCGCTCCCGCTTCGGCAAAGAAGTTCTCGAGACCGGCGGGGTGGGCGAGGACGATCATCCGCGCGGGGGCGCCGCCTTCGTTCACAAAACTGTGCGGCATGCCCAGCGGCGCGTGCAGAAACCCGCCGGCCGAGACGCACTGGCGGCGGCCATTCACCGTGAATGCGATTTCACCCTCCAGCACCAGGAACGATTCCGCCTCGCGGTGGTGGAGGTGCGGCGGGGCACCGCTGCCCGGCGGGGCGACCAGTTCCATCATGGCAAAAGCTCCACCGGTGTCCGACCCGTACGCGAGAATGCGTATACGCGTACCGGTGACGGCAAAAGCACCCGGGCCGCACGCTGGTTTGGTGGTACTCATTACATCATTCCTTCAACCCGGGTCCAACGGTCCGCGGTCTTGGATAGCTGTTTCGATTCCTTCATCTGTGCGTTCGCGCGGGCCACTAACCCGCGGCTTGCGGGCGGCGGCGTCAGGTTCCTTTTCGCTTCCGGGGCGTGGGACGCCGGTCGCCGTTAAGCGGTTCGATCCGGGTGATGTGGACTAACGCGCACTGGTCGACGCGCATGACCCACCGTTTGGCTTTGGGATCCGGCACGCCGACGTGAACCTTGTTTCGCCCCGGCAGGCAAAGCTCCGGGTGGATGATGTCGTAAGTGCGCCCGTCGGTCATGCAGATGCGAAACGGCTCAAACGGCCGCTTTCGGATCAGTTCCTCAATGTCCTCAGTTCGAATCATGGCCTATTTCCTTAGCGGTCTGCGGCCATTGCC
>CAZMVD010000044.1:0-29452 GCA_964569425.1 uncultured Phycisphaeraceae bacterium | reverse complement strand
ACGATCGCGGTCTTGCCGACACCCGCCTCGCCCAGCAGCACCGGGTTGTTCTTCTGCCGACGACAGAGAATCTGGACTATGAGCTCGATTTCCGCCTGCCGCCCGATCACCGGATCCAGCTTTCCCTGGCGGGCAATTTCCGTCAGGTCCCGCCCGAACGAATCGAGTGCCGGCGTCTTGCTCTTGCCCTTCTTCTGCTCGCCCGGACTGGCGCTCGCCGCCTCCTCCGCCTCCTCGCTGGCGCCCAGCAGATTGAGCACTTCCTCGCGCACGTCTTCCAGCCGCAGGTTGAGATTCATCAGCACCTGCGCGGCTACCCCGTCTTGCTCGCGAAGCAGGCCAAGCAACAGGTGCTCTGTCCCCACGTAGTTATGGTTCAGGTTACGAGCCTCTTCGATCGCGTACTCAATGACCTTTTTGGCTCTGGGGGTCTGGGGCAACTTACCCATGGTCACCGTTTCCGGCCCGCTCTTCACCAGCTTCTCAACTTCCAGGCGAACCTTGCGAAGATCGACGTCCAGATTCTTGAGTACATTGGCCCCTACGCCCGACCCCTCCTTTACCAGACCGAGCAGAATATGCTCGGTCCCGATGTATTCGTGGTTAAAGCGCTGGGCCTCCTGATTCGCGAGGGCCATCACTTTTCGGGCACGATCCGTAAAACGCTCGAACATCGAATACACCCTTTCTGGCCGGATTGTCCGGCTCGCCGCTCCAGGCTTCAGGGCACTGCCATCGGCTTCAGTCGCCTAACCCCTTATCTGGCCGATGAATAGGGCACTGCCCCCCGTCGCGGGTCTCCGCCCTCCGACAGGCCACGGGGATCTTAGCGGCTCGTCCTGCGTCGGAATCCGCCCCGCGGTGCCGCGCCCCGCCAATCGGCCAGTCGATTCTAGCAGTGCCCCAAACCTCCAGCAACTTATTGGACGCATCCATGGCCCCAACGTCAGTGATCTATCGACCGGGTTTTCGAAGGGAATGAAAGTAGCCGGGGGCTTTCCCGGGGGGCGTAAACCGAGGTCGCGCCCCATGTCTTGCGCGTCGCCGCGCCCCTCGGCGATGCCCGCGAACAACACGGTCGACGGCGACCCGGACGGTCGCTAGACTTCGCCCTCCTGTCGTGGCAAGAATAGGGTGCCGCGGCCGGTGTTTCGCCTCCCGCGGAGGTGCGGTTGGGCCCGGTGGAGTAGAACAAGGTAGGCTGCGAAAGGCGACCGTCGACATCTCGACGGTCGTCGTTGCGAGTAACATGTTGAGCTTGTATATCGTCTATTATCGGTTTCAGGTCGCCGGCGAGAAGAAGGCCGGTCCGATCCGGCAGTTTCGACTGTACGCCACCAGTCTCGACGAAGCGCGCCGCCTGACCACCACCTACGCGCAATATCCGAACATCGAAGTCGTGCGCATCGTGAATGGTTGAGCGCCGTCCTCGCGCCGTAGGAATACTCCACAAAGCGCCACGAATTCCCTTTCACGGTCGCCGAAGACGATTGCGCCGTCCGCGAATCTGACTCGCGGGAGCTCCAAGCTTACGGTACGCTGCGCAGGTCATGAAACCCGAACTCCTTGACGCGCTGCACGCCGTCGTGGCAACCGGCGCGGCGTTGCGCACCCGGTGGCACTTCGACTGGCCCGTAGCTCTGCAGCAGGCCGCGGGGGCGCTGGCCTGGTCCGCCGCTTCCACCGGACGCCCGGCGCTGGTGGCGATCGTCGGCGGCGCGTCTTCCGGCAAGAGCACCGTGTTCAACAACCTGCTCGATGGCCATGCCGCCAGCCGCATCACGGCCCGCGGGCACGTCACGCTGGGGCCGATTGTCGCCATCCACGAGCAGTCGCGCGAATCATTCGAGGCGCAGATCGTCTCCGGCGCCCTGCTGCCGGGATACCGCGCGGTCACGTCGGAACTGGACGGCAACATGGTCGGCGCGCCCGGGGTACTCACGGCCGTGTTTCATTCGCTCGAACGCCTGCGCGGCGCGTGGCTGCTGGACACGCCCGACTTCACCTCCGAGGCCGCGCACCGCGAAGGTGACGTAGCTCTGTCACTGCTGCCCTGGTTCGATCGCCTGCTGGTGGTGGTGGACCATGAACGCTGGTTCGACCGCCAGACCATCTCCCTGCTGCGCACCGAGTCGGCGCGCTGGGGCCAGCAGCGCATGGTCCTGTTCAACCGTACGCGCGAAGATGCGCTGGCCGAGACCGACCGCGCCGCGCTCGCGCAACAGGCTCAACGGCTCGCCGCCGACGGCATGATCGTGCTCGAATTCCGCCGCGGCCGCGGGCTGTGTCGCTTTGCCCCCGGGGCCCTGGACGAGGCGGATGCTTTCCTGAGCGCCGCGCCGCCCGATCGGCAGTCGGCGCTGCTGAGCGCCGTGGGCCGCGCCGCGGGCGCAGTGCTCAACCAGAACGAAGAACGCACCGCCCGGCTGGCCGCGCTGCGCAACGCACTCGAAGCCGTGGTCCGCACCACCGTCCCCGCTCCCTGGGATGCGCTCACCGCATTGATGACGCCCGCGGAGCGCCGCCATCTCGACGTGGTCGCGCGCGTGCTGCGCCTGCACGAGACCGGCCGCTGGATGCTGACACAAGGGCGTCGCCTTCAGGCAGCGCTCGGTCGCGTGCCACTGGTTGGCACTATTCTCGGCCGCGCCGACGACCCATCGCCCGCGGCCGACCCTGATCCGGTCGACCGGCGCCAACTTGCACTGCGCTTCTACGAGGACCGTGCACGCCGCCAGGCGTGGGAAATCACGCGCATCGTGCAGGCCAGCGCCTTCTGGGACGAGGTCCACCGCTGGACCGGCGCGGAACCTGCGGCCATGGAGTTCTCCTGGACCGCCGGCCTGCGCACCGAGGTCGAACAGGCAGCCGATGCGTTCGAGCGCGCCATGAGCGCCTGGTCGAAGAAAGTCGAACATGAATGCGAAGGGGCGGGGGCGCATCTCTCCGGTGCCCTCGGCGCAGGAGCGGTGGGGCTGGCCATCGTCCTCATCGCCGTACCCGGTCCGATCACCGCGCTCACTGCGGTGAGCGCCCACGCGGCGCTGGGCGCGGCCCTGTCTCATCTGCTCGCGGCCACCGGCGCCGGGGCGGTCTTCGGCAAGCAGATCGGTCGGCTGGTCGCGGTCGCCCAGGAGCGGCTGTGGGGCAGCGCGGAGTTCACCGCCGTGCAGCACGAATCCAGGAGTCTGTGTCGTTTGCTGGAGGACGCGGCGCGCCAACGAATGGCCGCCGCAATGCACGCCGCAGAGGATTTGGTCGTCCCGGAAAACGAACCCGTGCACCGTGCATTGGAAGTGCTCCGGCAGGCCGCGGAGAATCTCGAATGAGCGCCCCGTTCCCCAGCGACGCCGCCATCGCCGCCCTGCACGCGGTGAACGAGGAGCTTGCCGCGCAGCTCCGTTGCCCCCCGGCCCCGCTGATCTTCGGCGCCAACGCCGCCGGCGCCGACGAACTGGTCGTCTGCGGCATCCTCGGCGGAAAAGACGTCGGCAAGTCTACGCTGATCAACGCACTCACCACGGTGCGCGTTTCCGCCGACGAATCCGAAGTCGGCCGCGGAACCGATCGCCCGGTGGTCTATGTCCACGCCGAGGCGGTCGAGCCCGTGGTGCGCCGTCTGGGCGGCGGAGCCGCCTCGTGGCCCGTGGAGACCGCTCCACATGAACTCGAAGCACTGCGCAACGTCGCGCTGGTGGACATGCCCGATTTCGACAGCGAGTTTCTCGAACACCACGCCATCGTCCGCGACCTGGTGCCGCGGCTGGACCGCGTGTTGTGGGTCCACACGCCGCGCAAAATAGGCGACCGCGCCTGGGCCGAACTGATCCGCGACGTCTTCAAACACGCCGACAACGTCTATACCGTGCTCAACAAAGTGGACGAATTGCTCGGCGATGAAGCGGCCGACGAAGCCCGAAGCGGCACGTCGAAT
The DNA here is from genome assembly GCA_964569425.1 of uncultured Phycisphaeraceae bacterium. Classification (GTDB taxonomy): domain Bacteria; phylum Planctomycetota; class Phycisphaerae; order UBA1845; family UBA1845; genus JACQXM01. Next base: position 25,518 of record CAZMVD010000044.1, on the reverse strand, counting down.
GACAACGCCGAACAGCGCGCCGCACGATTCTGGGAGGCGCAGCAGGCCTGGCTGCGCCAATCGCTGGGCGATGCCGGCTGCCCGCTGGATGAGCAGCACGTGTTCCTCATCGCCGCCGCGTTCGCCACGCGCGAGGCGCTCCTCCGCCGCGTGGCCCAATGCTGGGACGACCCCGCGTGGTCTCGTTACGCACCCGACCGCCCCTTTGTCGAGTCGGTGGCGGCGCGCGCCACCGCCGATCTGGAACGCCTGCGCGCCGCGGTCCTGGCGCCCATTTCGCGGCAAACGGGCCGGGAAATCAAACAGGCCAACCGCACGGTAGAGCTTACCGTGGGCGCCGCGCGCATCCGCACCCATTACGATCTGGATCGCACCATCGCGCAACTGCAATGGGCGTGCGACGACACGTACCGGCAGCGCCTGCTGGACGACGCGTTTCCCGACGACACCCGCGCTGCGCTGCTCGAATTCGCGGTCGCCGGCTTGCGGTCCGACGCAGCGCTGGCCGATGAACTGCTCGAGCGCCGCGTGGAGCGCTGGCCGCTGCTCCGCCTGGTCTATTGGCCCTTCGGCTGGCTCGCGCGCGCGGTCGGGCGCCGCGCCGGGGCCCAGTTCGGCCCCCCGGACCCGCACGCCGAATCGATGGCCGGCACGGATTTCGGACGCTTGCTGGGTGACCGCATCACGCTTCTACGCGCCCGGCTGCTCGCCGACCACGGCGCCATCGCCCGCAGATTGGCCATCGAAACTGCCACGCCCGCGGCCGATCGCGTCGCCGCGGATTTGCACCATTCCCTAACCCGGCTGCCCCGACGGCTCGACGAAAAGACGGTCTCAGGGCTGGCGTCCCACACCCGCGCTCCATCCATCTTCGCGCGCTGGGGGCTGTGGTTCATCTTCCTGTGGTTTCCGTTCCTTCAACCGGTCAGCGCCGGCGCCCTGGCGATGGTCGCCGAGAGCGGCACGTGGCACTTCGCCCAGGGCCTGTATCGCATCGTCACCGCGCTCAGCGCCGCACACCTGCTGGCCGGGTTCGCCGTGGTAGCAATCGTCTATTTGTTGATTCTGGCCGCCATGTACGCCCGCTGCCTGCGCGCCGTTCGCGCCGCCCGCGCGCCGCACGATGCCCTCTCTGCGGTCGACGGCGCCCTCGGCGAACTCCTCGAAACCCAGGCGGTCGATCCGTTTCTGGCGCCTTTCTCTAAACGGTTGGAGCGCCTGAACCAACTCGGTCGACGGCTCGAGGAAAGTACCGGCTGACCGCCCGCGCCGGCCTGGCCGCCGCGGCTTGGAATGCCGTACTCCCCGCGCGGCGGTACAATGGTCAACGGGAACTGCCGCAACCGATCGACACCCGCGGCGTATGCAATACAGCGAGCCGCAATCGATGAGCCGCGAAATGCCCTTCGATCACTGCCCATCCCACAACGCCCCACCGCTGCCCGCCACCGCCGCACCCGCTTTCGGATCGACCCGTGAGATTCGCCCGCTGGTCGCTTTCAATCCCAGCCTCCGTGCTTGCACACTCGGCGCGCCCCGGCGAACCGGCACGCGTCGCGCCCCACGCGCGACATGCTCCCGCGCGTGGATGCTCGTCCTGTGCCTGACGGCCGTAGGTTGCAGTGAACCGGGCCGCACACCCGCCGCGCCTCCGAAAGACAACGGCTTAAGCGCACCCGCCGCACTAGACACGACAGGAGGAGACGAAGAAGCCGTCCCGATGGACCCGGCCACCTGGCTACGGCTGCGGATGGCGCTCGAACAGGAAGCCGACGCCCGCCGCTGGCTGCAAGTCGCGGCGCTGCGCGACGAAGCCCCCGGCGGCTGGGCACGCGGGGCCTTCGACGCGCAGCGAAACCGCATCGAGGTCATCACCAAAGACGTCCGCCGTTTTTCCGTGGATACCGCCCGGCTGCCCGTAGAATGGAACGCGCTGGTCATCATGCGCATCGACGGGCTCAACAGCGAACTCAAACGCCGCGAACACCCGGTTCTCCACTTCGAGAGCGACGCCCACGGCCAATGGGTCGTCGTCGAATAGACTCGCGCGTCAAACCCCCGCCGCAGCGCGCTGCCTTTTCCGGCGATTTGTTGCGGGCGCCTGCGGCTTGACCGGTTTGGACACCGTCGCGCTGCTCGCCTTTCCGGTTCCGAACCACTGCGCGAAGTCTTCGCGGCGAAAAGCGACCAGCACCCAAATCAACACCGGCACGATGCAGGACGTGACCGGCGAAGCCGAAATCGCCTCGACCAGAATGACCATCGTGGTGTGCCAGAAGGGGCTGAAATGATACATCCCCACCAGCGTGCCCATGCGGAATTCAAAGGCAATCAACAAGGCAATACGCAACAGAACAAAGAGTTGAACGAACAGCAGCCCCCACAGCAGCGCCCGCCCGCGGCGCCGCCACGGCAGCGGCGTGCTCACGATCAACGACACCAGCAAGGCCGTCGGCACGTAGCCGGTATAGCGAATGTTGTAAGCGATGCGCTGCTCCGAGCCGCGCGCCACGTTGCGCATCTGGATCTGCGTATCCTGCCTCGGGAAGCCCGGCCCGATGGGCTGGAAGTGAACACGCCCGCGCGCGCCGAACTCGCCGAGAAACGTGTTGCCCACCCCGTGGACGAAGGCGTTGTAACCGCGCTGCACGCCCTGCCAGGGGACAATCAGTAGCGCATAGACAAGCAGAAGCTTGCCGCCGAAGGCCAGTACGGACTTACGCGACCACATGGCTACGCCGCGCGCCGGTGCGCAGCGCCCGCCACGCCCACGCCACCCACAGGAATATGGTCAGGAAAATGAACGCCGGCTGCCACACGTCGATGTGCATGATCTCGAAGGCGCTGGGAAAGTAAATCCCCGTATAGTACAGGCTGATGATCCGCACCAGGTTGACGGCCAGCAAAAACCCGGCGCCCAGCGCCGCCACCACGGCGCGTTGCCGCCACGAAACCGGCACCGGCGAGGCCAGCACGCCGAAGACAAAAAAAGCCGTCACCTGAATGGCGTCGCACCCGCGGCGGATATCCACTCCGTAACGCGATGAGTTGACGGCGGTTCCGCTCGCTACAGCATCGTCACCGAACAACCGCAGCACCATCGCCGACGCACGCGCATTCCAGTTCAAATAGGTGTCGTAGCCCGCGCTGTTGGCCACGTACAGGTAGAACAGCGCGTTGAACACCACGGTGAACAGCACCAGCAGCAGCACAAAGCGCAGGACCGGGTGCTTGGCGCGGTAAGCGGAAATCAACCGCCCGACAAGGGGCGCACGCATGCCCCCGTTGTCCCTGGCTGTCTGCCGATCAAGTTTCCGCTGCATCATTGCGACTGCACACCCTGCCGGCGCCGGCACCATAAGAACCGTGGCAACTCAGAACCGCGACAGCCATGGAGCGGTCTTGGTAATCTAGCCAGATCGCAGCCTGCCAATTCACCTTCCGCTCAACCGGTGCGACAACCATGGAGTGGTTGTCCAGGTCTGCCAGGAGCCGTCTCCGCCCGCCGCCGCGCTACGCTTGCCACGGATCGACGGGCGGAGACGTCCATTCCGAACGACCCTACTCGCGTTTCAACAGCACCCAAAGTTGAATCAGGTACGCCAGCACCAACGCACTGACGAAAGCGCCCACAATATCCACCGTCTTCATCGGGCCGAAGATGAACATTGCCCCCGCCAACGCCGCCACCGTGCACGCCAGCACGATGGCCAACACCTTGGTGAACACCGCCGCTACGAACGTCGGCCGGGTGCCGTCCAGCGTCACCGTCCCGTCGGCCGTCACGACCCGCCGGCGGAAACCGAACAGTATCGTGCCCCCGCTTAGCATGACCAGCATCAGTACGACCATGCCCCATTCGGAGACGGTGGGGATGGGACCGAACGTACTATGATTTGCCGTCACCAAACGGGCGACTTCGATTCCTGCCGTGGGGTGGTTAAACAGCGGGATCGGCGTGGTGATCACGTGGAAATAGGTCGTGTGAGGCGGGACGCATTCAATCACCTGAGCGAGCTGAACGGGGGTGTGATTATATACCTTCTGGCCGCCGCCCAGATCCAGCTCTACAAAAGCGTTGAAGACGCTGTGGGCCTTGGTGTTGTCCCCGCCTTGCTCGGTGATTGACCCAAGTGTGGCAGGTACGGAAGGATGAATTCCTGCGGAGTTCTGGCCGACCCTTAGTGTCGCTCCTCCGCCGATCAACGTCATTTCCAGAATCTCGGTTTGTATCACGCCCCCGAAAGGTGCCCCTCGATTGATGACCAAGTCATCGCCGCGCATGACCAGATTCGTATCGACTATGTTGTCGAGATTTAAGTCGATGCCGAGTACCGCACCGGAAGATGCTATGGTGTCGGTTCCCGCGCCGCAGACATCTACCCAGTTGGCGCCGGGGGGACAAACAGAACACGCCGGCTGGGCCGACACGGCGCCCTGAAAAGCGAGCGACAGCGTCAACCCTCCCACTCCCGTTCTAACTAACCATGATAACATCGGTCTCTCTCCATGCATCCGGGATTTCCCAGTTGGCTCTTGTGTGCACGATCTTCGCAGTCCCACCAGCAATCGCGCTGAGTCCGACCGCCGGACTCGACGCTTCTACTATTACGCCCATCTTCTCATGGTCTCAAGCGGCGTATACGAACGGCGCCGAACAATCAGTGCATGACCGAAGCCGGGCAACGGCCATCTTAAGAGGCGAACTCCGCCCATCGTCGCGCGTCGTTCCGCACGGACCGACGGGCGGAGCCGCCTATACTGAACGACCCTACTCGCGTTTCAACAGCACCCACAATTGAATCAGGTACGCCAGCACCAGCGCGCTAACGAACGCGCCGACGATGTCTACGGCCTTCAGCGGGCCGAAGGCAAACATCGCCCCCGCCAGCGCCGCCACCGTGCACGCCAGCACGATGGCCAACACCTTGGTGAACACCGCCGCCACAAACGTCGGCCGGGTGCCATCCAGCGTGGTCATGCCGTCCGCCGTCACCACCTGCCGACGGAAGCCGAACAGGATCGTACCCATGCTCAGCATCACCAGCATCAGCACGACCATGCCCCATTCGGAGACGGTGGGAATTTCATATAGCGGAGAGTTGCACTGTCCCGGGCTACAGGTACTTTCATCTATGCTGTAAACCAAGGAGTCGTCCTCGGGCGCATCGCAAAGGCAAGTCGCCTCCTCGCAACATAACCCGAGGCACCCCTCGCTACCCGCGAGGGCAAAGCTGTTCTCTTCACAGCAAAGAGTCACGACCTCCGATTGGGGCTTCCCATCTGAGTCGGTTCCCGAAATCGTGATTAGTGAAGAACACGGCCTGCTGGCACCCGGCACGCAACTTGCCTTGAACTTGATCTTGCTATGTGAGCCACCAACTGCAATTGGCTGGGGCGTGTCAATCGCAATACAGGCGGGAGTCCCACTAGTAACAGTAACGTTAGTGTTCTTCTGGTATTTCTCCTTAGATGTAAATTGCTTATCAGCGGCAGCGATTGCTGGTACTGAAAACAGAAGTGAACACGCAACACTCGAAACGAGAAGCATTCGGCAACGCGACATCTATGATCCTCCTTATGAATGAACTCAATGCGTGCGCTAGAACGCAATTGACGAAGGCGCCAACATGAACGCCTTGGAATATACCGGCGACGATCCAACTAATAGTAACCGCCTTTCTTGAAATCACATCGGTGGCGCGCGCGGGCTCAATTCAGCCGGAGCCCGCCTTATCAAGTACACCGTCAGTGAATGGCCTACTATCAAGAACCACTCTGGACACCAACAACACTCGCGGTGCATGGAGAACCAGCCGGAAAGACGGCAAACCGCGTGAAGCAGCGCCGCGTTACAAAAAACAAGTGTGGCGCTCAAAAAAACAGTACCCATAGCGTGCGCTAGGAAATACTCAAGAGCGCTTGAAGTTGACGCATTGAATGACAGACCAGATTCACTATGGTCGTAAAAAGCCAGATCGAGTAAAACCCATGTCGCTGAAAGCAGGAGAGGATGAAACCCAAACTTTCTTGTAGTTAAGGCGCCCAAGAGTGCGAAGGCTGCGAGACTCCCAACATGTTGTATGGTAGCCCGCGTGGTGAGTTCGATACTAATCGGGAGCAACAATCCCGCTGTCAGCCAGTAGCATGACCCCCAAACCGCCCCGCACAGGCCGGCGTGAATGGGTCGGCAGTTCCGCACCGCAATCAGCAGCGGCAGCACCCCCAGCCACGACAGCCGGGCGTAAACCGGCGATGCCAACCCCGACGCCGCGAGGTACGCCCCGACAATCAGCGCAAGCACCAACAGCGCCGCGCGCCGTGGATCGACGGACCGACCGCGGCGCCGCACGCCGCTCTTTCCGCGTTCCCACCACGCGACACGAGCGCCGAGCGCGGCAGCGCCGCCCGACCTTGCGCCCCCCGCCAAGGTCCCATCCGCCGGCGCGCGCAACCCCGCGCCCGCCCCACTACAGGCGTCACCCGGCGCCAAACCGCCGACTGGAAGTCCGCGCGCACTCACGCGACGACTCCGTTACCAAAACGCTAACAAACCAGACACAGATCCCGGCCAGGAGATGCCCCGTTAACCTTGCCGAGAAACGACGCCGAAATCGACGCTTGCCCGAACCGCCGCGGCCCGCATTGCGCCGCGTACCTTTGGCATATTACGAGAGAACCTGATACGCCCACACCGTCCGGCCAACGACGCGCTGAAGGGAAACCGAACTGCTTGCAATCACCAACCGGCCGAACATGCTCATTGATTACGTCCGATAGAGTAGCAAATCCGATAAGCCGATTCAAGATATTTCTTATTTTTTCCACGCATGGCGCATAAGCCGTTGCGAATTAGATAGTTACAACGCTTTCCCTCCGAATTCTCGCCCACCGTAATGCAACCACATTCCGCCGCTTGATTGCCCCTGCCAACTGCCATGTTGACCGCTGTCAGGCTGGCACCACCGCCCGCCGGCATCGAAGCCAAGAACTCGTAAATAGCCGAAACGTAAAGACTTAAGATCGCCGCCCCCGCCGCCAGGTTTCTGGCACGCCGTTTGCTCCTATGCTGGGCGACGAAAGTCACCAGCCGCACCCGGCGCTATGAACCGGCCGAAACGCGGCCTCGAGTGGCGAAATGACTGAGTACGACGGTAGTGGTCCCGAGCGACCCCAGTGAAAAAGGAGATCGTAACATGTTTCTGCGACGTACCAACAGCGGGCAGCCGGTCATGCGGCTGCGGGATGAGATGAACCAGTTGTTCAACGAGGTGTTCGAGAACGGCCCGCTCTCGGCGCCCTTTGTCGGCGTCGGCCGGCGCGCGTTTCCCGCCATCAACGTGTGGGAAAACGAAACCGCCCTCTTCGCCGAAGCCGAAGTGCCCGGCCTGAAGATGGAAAACATCGAGGTCTTCGTCCAGGGCAACGAGCTGACCATCAAGGGCTCCCGCGGCGAAGGCGAGCAGCCGGGCATGACCTTCCACCGCCGCGAGCGTGGCGTGGGTGAGTTCAGCCGCGTGCTCCAGCTTCCCCTGGAAATCGACGCCGACAAGGTGCAGGCCACGCTGCGCGACGGCGTGCTCACCATCACCTTGCCCAAGGCCGCAGCCGTGATGCCGCGCCGCATCGAGGTCAAGGGCTAGAGCACCTAACGGCCAGATGTAGCGATCCTCCCCCCTTGCTAAGGGGGGATTGAGGGGGGTCGGTGCGATACGCTTGATCGCAAGCTGCGCTAGGCAGCGCAATCGCCCGCGTGGTCGCCCACGGGTAGACCGCAAGACAGTAGAAACATTGCCGCGCCCCAGGCGCAGGAGGATTGACAATGACAACCCAGACCATGGAAAAACCCGCCACCCATTCCGAGGTGACGCGCACAGAACCCACACGCTGCGGCCTGTGCTACCGCCCCAACGTGGACATCGTGGAGCAGGCCAACGAACTCACCGTGCTCGCGGACATGCCCGGCGTGTCGGCCAGGCAGATCGACATCAAGTTCGAAAACGGCACCCTGGAAATCTTCGGCAAGGTAGAGCCCCGCCAGACCGAAGAGACCCGTTTCCTGCTCCAGGAATACGGTGTCGGCCACTTCCACCGCACCTTCCAGGTGAGCGAAGCGATCGACGCCGCCAAGATCTCGGCCGAATACGCCGACGGCGTGCTCACGCTCCACCTGCCCAAGGTGGAGGCGGCGCGCCCCAGGCGCATCGAAGTGACCACGAAGTAACGGCACTCGCGCGGCCCGGTGCGCCGGCGTGCGGCGCGCCGCGCGGGCTGCCTGAAGGATCAGCGTAACTGACTGCACAGCGGAAAGGAGGATGTAGCCATGAGTCTCATTCCATGGAGAGGCAAGCGACAGGAGTCGGCCCTTTCGACGCTGGAGCCGAACTGGCCGCTCAACGCGTTCCGATCGGAATTCGATCGCATGTTCGACCGCTTCTTCCAGGGGGCGCTTGCTCCCTGGGGAGAAGCCGTCGGCGGCGCGGGGTGGATCCCCTCGCTCGATGTCACCGAAACCGAGAAGGAAGTGACCGTCCGCGCCGAGATTCCCGGCGTCGACCCGAAGGAGCTGGACATCACCCTTTCGGGCCAGGTGCTCTCCATCGCCGGGGAGAAGAAGGAGCAGACCGAGCGTAAGGGCGAGAACTTCTACCACGCCGAGCGGCGCTTCGGCTCGTTCCGCCGCAGCGTGGAGCTTCCGGCTTCGATCGACGCGGAGAAGATGACCGCCGAGCACAAAAATGGCGTTGTCACCATCCGCTTCCAGAAGCAGCCGGGAGCAACGCCCAAACGCATCACCGTCCAGACGGCGCGCGACTAATGCGTTCAACAGTTAGGCGTAGCGTCCCTCCCCCCTTGCCAAGGGGGGATTTAGGGGGGTCGGCCGCTACGCTAGAACGTCGGGTGCGCCAGGCTCGGCCCCTGCCGACGTCCAACGGCGGCTCATCGCCATCGGCAATCGCGGCGTACCGCATGCTCGCGGTACCGCGTTTCCCGAGGCGCAAAGCCGCCTTTTTCTATTGCGCGCTCCCCGCCAGGCAAGAGTCGCCGGCAATCCGACCCGACGCCACCTTTTCTCGCGTGGCGGACCGCCAATGGTTGCGAATCCTCGACCGCCGGTGATACGCTGACCCGGGCCTGCGGTGTGCAGGCTCCTTGCGTGCACTCATGCCCGATCGAAGAAAGCACCGCGGGGCACACCCCGAGGACGAACGCCTGTTCGCCCCGTCGCAGCTCCCCCGTCTGCGGCACGCAGTGAACGACTACTCGTGGCTCCTGTCCCGCGGCTACGCCGAGCCGTCCGCCCTGGCGCTGGTGGGCAACCGTTTCGCCCTGGCGGCGCGGCAGCGGATGGCCGTGCGCCGGGCCAGTTGCAGCGATGAACAGCTTACTACCCGCGCCGCGCGGCGCATTGACGCGTTGCAGATCGCGGGCCGGACGGTCCTCGTGGACGGCTACAACCTGCTCATCACCGTGGAAAGCGCGCTGGCCGGCGGCGTGATCTTCGTGGGGCGCGATGGATGCTGCCGTGATCTGGCGAGCATTCACGGGACGTATCGCCAGGTGGCGGAGACCACGCCGGCGGTGGAGTTGACCCTTGGATTTCTGGCGGCACTGCGGCCGAGTCGCGTCCGCTGGCTGTTGGATCGGCCGGTATCCAACAGCGGGCGGCTGAAGACGCTTATGGAAGAGATCATTTCCGGTCAAACCGGTGCGGCCCAAGCGGCTATTGCTTGGTCTATCGAACTGGCCGACAGCCCCGACGCGGTGCTGCGGCAGGCCACCGAACCGGTGATCACGTCCGATTCCGCGATTCTCGATCAGTGCGGCGCGTGGTTCAACGCCCCGGCGGAGGTTCTGGCGACGCATATCCCCGGCGCCTGGATGGTCGACTTGCGCACCGCGGTCGAGCAACGGCGACCGGAAAGGCCCGCCGATTAACGTTGATACGTGCCGACCAGTTCGCCTTGGGCAACGACATGCCCCTTCATGGTCGCCAGCAGTTCATCCTTGGTTGCGCCGGCTTTCAAGTCCAGCGGGCCATCAAGCGCGTAAACACGATAATGGTAATGATGCACGCCGTGCCCGCGCGGCGGCGCCGGGCCGCGGTAGCCCATCTCGCCCCACGAGTTCCTGCCCTGCAGCGCGCCGGCGGGATCGGTCAGCGTGGCCGATCGGGGACGACTCTCTGCCAATCCCTTGGCACTCACAGGAATCTTATAAATCACCCAGTGGACCCACGGCTGTGGCGTGGGCGCGTCGGGATCGTCGCAGATCAGTGCCAGCTCTTTGGCATGGGCGGGAACGCCAGTCCAGGCGAGCGGCGGCGAAACGTCATCGCCGTCGCCCGTGTGCTTCTTCGGAATGGACTCGCCAGCGCGAAAAGCCGTGCAGGTCACGGTAATGGACATGGGTGCATCTCCAGGAGAGGTGTCGGGGCGCGCGGGCGATGGCTCGGCGCCGGCGCAACCGGCGATGATGACGAGAACGCGGGCGAAATTGCGGAGGCCCAACACGCGGGCAAAAACAGTCGGCCGCGGCCCCATCTGCTCAGCGCCGGCCGTGCGAATCTTCGAACGCGCCCCGGGAGCCGCAAACTATTAATCGCCGCATACTTCGCGGCGCGACCGAATTCGCGCCACTCTCGCCGGTTCCGGCAATTCCTGCATTCGCTATTCTCGATTCGCCATTCGCTATTCGCGGCCGCCCGGCTGAGTCGGCTCTTGATTGTGGCCCAAAGGCCGCGCTGTGTTATTGCCGCCCGCTGCTGATCGAGCGGTCGATGGCGAATATCTCCACCCGGCGATTGGCCGTGCGGTTCACTTCCGAACTGTTCGCCGCCCGCGGGCGATACTCCCCGCAACCCGCCGCCACCAGCCGTTCCGGCGAAATACCGTGATTCTGCAGGTATCGCGCCACGGCCAATGCCCGCTCCGAGCTGAGCTGCCAGTTGTCGGCCCAGCCGCTCTTCTTGATCGGGCGGTCGTCGGTGTGGCCGAAAACGAAGACATCCTTGTCGCCATATTCGCCCTGCAGCGTGCTCACCACGCGGTCGAGCGCCCGCAGTGCGTTGTCACGCAGGGTGATCTTGCCCGGCGAAAACAGGACGTCATCCTCGATGGCGATCATCGCGCCGCCCGGAACCGCCGTCCAGCCGGAAGGCGTGGGCTCCGCCGGTGCGGTGGCCAGTTGGGCGCGCAATGCTTCGGCCTCGCGCATCGCATCCTGCAAGCGCCGTTCCAGTTCCGCCCGGTTCCCCTTGGTGGCGGTCAATTCGCCGCGCGCCCGCCCCAGCTCGTCGCGCAGATTGCGATTGTCCGCTTCCAGGGCGGAAACGCGCTCATTGTTGTTGGCACAACCGCCCAACACGACCAGAGCCGCCGCCGCCACCATGCCACGCGCCATCATTGAACACTTCCTCACCTTTCACCTCCTGCCGGCGGAGCGCCGCCGATCGTTAGCTGCCTGACTCGCCTGCCCGCGCCCGGCCGATGACCGCAACCCGGAGAACACGCGCGGCACTTGTATGTGATTACGGACTCGACGCCTTGGTCGCGCCGCTCTCGCTCTTTCCCGTACGATCAACGCCCCGCAAGTCGCGCCGCAACCCGCGACCCATCGCAATCATCCAGAAGAATATCCTGCTTGCCGCGACCGTGGACATTATGATCCACAGTACGTTGATCTTGCGGGTCTCGTCAATCAGCCCGAAAAACCAGAACGAAACCGTGTTGCCGCGGTTCCGAAACAGCACCAACCCCACCGCCAGAACCAACGCCGCAGCCAGCAACAGCCGACCATAAACCCGAAACCGACCCGACGCAAGGCTCATCCCGCCTATCCCCCAAATAAAATCGCACCTTCGTGGCCCTGTGAAATGCGCGAAAACAACAGGCCCCAGGTCTCCAGAAAACGCTCGATCAGTGGAAGCCGTAAAATGCCGTCATAAAACAACGTAACGATCAGAAACGACAACGACAACCACGGGCCCAGCGGCAGCGCCCGACTCTGCTTGAACGGCAGCATCAGCACCCACCCGAACAGCGCCAGCGCGCACGTCAACATGAAGCCCAGCACCACCACCGGCCAGCCCGCAATACATCCCGCAGCGGCCATCAGGTGCACGTCGCCGGAGCCGAATGCCTCCTTCCCGAATGCCAGCGTGAAGACGATGCGCACCGCCCAGCCGATCGCTCCGCCGATGACAAAGCCGCTCGCCGCGGTCGCGAGCCCTTCGAGCGGCGCCCAGCCGCGCATCATGGTCACGCCCCAGACCGGAACTTTGGCGTGCAGCGCCTCTCTGAGCCCTTCCGCCAGCCCGCCGTCTCCCGCAACAAGAAACAGACCCACCGCCCCCAACGCCGCCGACGGCATCAGCAGCCCCAGCTCACGCAGCACCATGCCCCGGGCGAAGGTACGCTCCTGATGCAGCGCATCCAGAATCACCAGGTCCGACTCGCGGTGCACCGCGCCCTCGCGCACAATCACCGCAAACAGGAGCCCCAGCGGAACCAGAGCGCGGACGGAGTACGCCACCGTATCGAGGTGCAGATCCGCCGCCGCAACCGACGCCAACAGGCCGATCAACACCACCACGAAACACCAGACCCACACACGCGAAGGAGCCGGCCACGCCCATGGCGCAACCTCCGGCGCAACTACCGCAACGCCCGCCTCCGCAACTTCGCCCACCGGCGGCGCATCGAAGGAACAGCTAAGATTCTCAATGACCGTCGAGTCGTCCTCCCCGCTGTCGGGCGCTCCTACGACGCTTGTCTCCTCGTCCGGACGGCACCACAGAAACAGCCACGTCAGCCCCAACCCCGCCAACACAAACAGCGACATCCACGATACCGTGTCGGAAGGTCGCGGCCAGCTCGCGCTGTGCCGGGGTGTCCAGAGGGCGTGCATGACAAACCCGAACCCCGCGGCCAGGCTCGTAAACCGAATGTCCACCCAGTAGTGTTCCAGGTCGATCGCCGACATGGACAGCAGACAGGCAAACAGAACGATGTGCGCCAGCAGCATCGGCCAATCCAGCGCCAGCCGCTCGGTCAGACCTACCTCGCTTCGGCTCAGGCCGGCCCGCACTTGCGCCACGAAGAAAGCGTCGATCAGCAGCAGCACGATCAATGCCATCGCCGCCTCGACCACCACGTAGCGTGTGGCGATCGGCGCCGCACAATGCCGGCACCGTCCCCGCAACCGCAGAAAACTCACTATCGGGAAATTGTCGTACCAGTGAATGCGCCGATCACACGTCGGACAGGCCGACCACAACGGCTCCCGCAGCGAACGCTCCCGCGGCAGGCGGTAGATGACCACGTTGAGAAAGCTGCCCAGACATAGCCCGATCGCCGTCCAGAAAAAAAGCCACCAGAGCGTGACCAGCACCATCATCCGGCGTCCCTGCGCAATCTCTTGATCGTTATGGCTGCGCTCTCAAAGCGACTTGTGCGTCCCGTCGCACCACGGAAGGGTGCCGCTCCGGTGGCACTGACATACGGCCTTCTTTCCCGGCGCGTCCACCACCGTCACGATCGGCGCCAGCCCCGTCTGCTCGCGGCTGTGCGCCCCATCGCAATAGGGAAGATTGGCCGACAATCCGCACTGGCAATACGCCTTCTTGCCCGCGGCTTCCTCCACCACAATCGGTCGCGTGCCGTGTTTCGGTTCCGCCATGCCATCCTCCTCCCGGCCGGGGCTGCCGGTCGCCACCGCGCACGGCCCTGCGGCCGGCCCCAAAATCAACCGCCCGGTATCGCCTCCAGGTTACGCACAAACTCCTCGATCACCCAGTCCGGCGTGGACGCCCCGGCCGTCACGCCCGCGGCAACCTTCCCCTCGATCATGTGAGGCTGAATCTGCTCCCACGTCTCGATGTGATACGTCTCGCACCCCTGTTCCTTGCACAGCCGCGCCATCTCCCGCGTGTTGGCCGAGTGCATCCCGCCGAGCACGAACATCACATCCACTTCCTTGCTCAACGCGATCGCCGCCTCCTGCCGCCGCGTCACCTCCAGGCACAGCGTATTGACGATCTTCACCTCGCGGTAGGGACGTTTTAGTATCTTGGCGATCATGTCCGCCACGTGCTCCGGCGAGTGCGTCGTCTGCGCCACAATCCCCAGCCGTTCGCGATAGGGCAGCGCGTCCTCCAGATCCGAATCGTGGTCGATGACCGTTACGTGGGGCGCGTAGCCGATGACCCCGCGCACCTCCGGATGATCCGGATCGCCGATCATCACCACGTGATAGCCCTCCTCGTGAAGCTGCTTGACCACGTTCTGAGCACGCTTCACCAGCACACACGTCGCGTCCACCACCGTCAGCCCACGATCCACCGCCCGCTTCATGGTCTCCGGCGAAGCGCCGTGCGACCGGATCAGCACCGCCTTTTCCGGCGGAATGGTCTCCAGTTCCCCCGACTGATTCAGCCCCGCTTCCTCCAGCTTGCTGACCACCTGCTTGTTGTGGATCACCGGCCCCAGCGCCACCACGTTGCCCGCGCCGAACCGGTCCACCGCGGCCTCGGCGATTTCGATCGCATCTTCCACCCCGAAGCAGAACCCGCGAGATGTGGCCACTCTTACGTGCATGATTCCAGACCCGTGAACCGACGCCTTTCGCCTACGGCCCGTCAATTCGCCCGCATGAGTGAATCTCCGGCCGCCGATGCCCTTTGGAAGGATAGTATAGGAATCGGCCCCCAACGGCCAATCAGTACCGCGACAGGCATGGAGCGGTCATCTTTGTTGGAATAGGCCGCTTGTTATCACGCGCGCATCCGAGCGGCGTTTTCCACTCCCGCTGTTGGGGTGCCACGGTTTGACGCGAAGAGCGGCATGCCGTGGTTCCACCGGACCGACCCCCTCAAAACAACGTCGCCTGATCCGCCAATCTCGCGCCTTCCGTCGGCACCATCGGCAGTTTCAAATGCTCGTAGGCGGCGCGCGTCGCCTGCCTCCCTTGGCGCGTGCGGATCACGAATCCGATCTGAAGCAAATAGGGCTCCACCACGTCTTCCAGCGTGTCGCGCTCCTGGCCCATGGTGGCCGCCAGCGCCTCGATCCCCGCCGGCCCGCCGCCGTACACCTTGATCAGCGACGAAAGAAACGCCCGGTCCAACTCGTCCAGACCCAGATCGTCCACTTGCTGAATGTCCAGCGCCTCGCGCACCACGCCGTTGGTGAACGAACCACCCGCCCGCACCTGCGCATAATCGCGCACCCGCTTGAGCAGCCGATTGGCCACCCGCGGCGTGCCCCGGCTGCGCGCCGCGATCAGCCCCAGCGCATCCGTCGGCGTCTTCAGCCCCAGCTTGGCAGCTGAACGGTGCAGAATGGTGGTCAGCTCCTCGATGGTGTAGAAGTCAAAATGAAACGCATGACCGAACCGATCGCGCAGTGCGCCGCTCAGCAGCCCCGCCCGCGTGGTCGCCCCGATCAGCGTGAACCGCCGCAACGCAAAGTTGACCACCCGCCCGCTCAGCCCGCCCTCGATCGTGAAATCGACGCGAAAATCCTCCATCGCCGGGTAGAGAAACTCCTCCACGATCGTCGGCAGGCGGTGGATTTCATCAATGAACAGCACGTCGCCCGCCTCCAGATTGGTGAGCAACGCCATCAGGTCCGCCTGCTTCGCCAGCGAAGGACCCGAGGTAATCCGCGGCGGCTTGCCCGTCATCTCGCGCGCGATCACGTTGGCCAGCGTGGTCTTGCCCAGCCCGGGCGGTCCGTCGAGCAGAATGTGTTCCAGCGGCTCGCCGCGCTGCCGGGCGGCCTGCATGGCGATCTGGAGCTTCTCCAGAATCGCCCCCTGCCCGACCATCTCCCCCAGCCGCTGCGGGCGCAGCGCCGCATCGACGGGCTCATCGCCCGCACGAGGCTCGGATGTAATCAACCGGTCGCGCGCCACTATCCGCCCTGCCCCCGAAACGCGAATCGTCGTTCCATCAACCTTCGATGCCCGCCTTCACGCGATAGGCCGCGCGAACCCATTCGTCCGGCGATGCCATGTCCGGATGAAGCTGGATCGCACGCTGCAGCCAGCGGTCCGCCTCCACCCGCGAATCGCCCCACGCCACCAGCACCTCCAGCGCGTCGCGCTGCGCTTGCGACAGTGTAACCGCCTCCGCCGCAGCCGTCGCCGCCGGCAGCGCCAGATCGTCCATCTTGCCCTTGAGCGACGCCACGATCAGCTCCGCCGCCCGCGCCCCAATCCCCGGCAGCCGCGCCAGCGCCTTCACGTCGCCCGATTCAATCCACGTGGCGATCTGCCGCACCGGCTGCGCCAGCGCCTTGAGCGCCTTGCGCGGGCCGATCCCTTTCACCCCCACAAACCGCGAAAAAAACAGCCGGTCCTCCACGTGCAGAAAACCAAGCAGCCGCGGCACCAGGTGCCCGGAAGCATGGTTGCCCTCGAAAAACTCCGTGGTGTGCAGCGTCACCACCTGCCCGCGGTGCGCCGCCAGCTCGCCGATCGCGTACCGCGGAACCAGCACCTCGCGCGCCACCCCGTCCCGCTCCAGCACAATCGCCTCTTCATCCACCTCCGCCAGTGTTCCCGTCAGCCGCACAATCATCGCACCTGCACCTCGCGCCCCGGCCGCACAAACTCCTCCGCGCAGCAGTATGCAATGGCCAGCGCATCGGCCACGTCCGCCGGCTCCGGTAGCTGCGCCAGCCCCAGCGTCTGTTGAATCACCCGTTGCACCTGCGACTTCGACGCATGACCGCTCCCGGTGACGAAACGCTTGATCCGCGTCGCCGAATAACTGCGCACCTCGATCCCCTGCCGCGCCGCCGCCAGCAGAATCACCCCGCGCGCATGGCCCATGAGGATCGCCGTGCGCGGGTGCTTGTAATGCGCGTAGAGCTGCTCGACCGCCATCACGGCCGGGGAATGCTCGCTGAGAATCGCAAGTATATCTCGCTCCACGGCGCGGAGGCGCTCGGCCAGGTCCCCGTTCTTCTCGAACCGGCACACGCCCGCATCAACCACTGCCGGCGCGCCGCCCCCCGCTGCGCGCAGCACCGCGTAGCCGGTGGTGCCCAACCCAGGATCAATCCCACAGATCACCGCGTCCATACGGTCGGCACCAGTTCCCTGCTGGACCGCTCTACGAAGAACCGATTCGTGTGTCGATAGCGTGGAAGCCGCCGTCGCGAATGTCAAGCGCGGCCGCTCGATTACCCGCGGTACTCGCACCGTGCGGTGCACGTCTCCGCCAGGTTGATTTGGGACAGTTCCGCCAGATGGGGGCGAATGCGCACCCACAGCCAGCACGCGACCTCCTCCGCCGTCGGGTTGGCCAACCCGTCGATCTCGTTCAAACACCGATGGTCCAGTTGGTCGATCCACGGCGCCGCCGCCTGTTTGATCCGCGCGAAATCCAGCAGCCAGCCGGTGTGCGCGTCGGTCTCGCCTTCGCAGACAATTTCCACCTGGAACGAATGCCCGTGCATCCGTGCGCACTGATGGTCCGATGGTACACGCGGCAGCCAATGAGCGGCCTCAAAGGAAAAGCGGCGCACCAGTCGCACCCGGCGGCTGGGACCCCCAGGCTCGAACGCGGGAGGCGTCCGTGACGGTGCCGGCGCTTCGACGACGGCGGTAGACAGTTCCTTGATCATCGCCCCTCTCGAAAGGCAGCCGACGGGCGTGCGCCCCCGCATCGGCTTCCCCGCTCCCGCAACCTACGACGGCGGCAGAACGCGGAGCAGCTCGATCTCAAACACCATCGTGGAATGGGGTGGAATGCGCCCGGGAATGCCCTGCGCGCCGAACGCCAGCTCCGGCGGAACGATCACCGCCCGCAAACCCCCCTCGTTCATGCTGGTGAACATCTCCCGCAGCCCGCGGATCAGCTCCGACACACGCTTGGTCGTGGGTTCGCCGTCCCGAAAGGTGTCGTTGATAATCGTGCCGTCG
The DNA here is from genome assembly GCA_964569425.1 of uncultured Phycisphaeraceae bacterium. Taxonomy (GTDB): domain Bacteria; phylum Planctomycetota; class Phycisphaerae; order UBA1845; family UBA1845; genus JACQXM01. The sequence goes on along the minus strand of CAZMVD010000044.1, from coordinate 7,587 downwards.
ACCAGCATCCCGCGAAAATGGCATTCGATCCGGTCATCCAGGTCCGGCTGTGCCCCCTGTCCGGGGCGCAGATCCGCAAAGAGAATGCCCGACGGTTCCCGTGTCATCGCCGCGCCCGCCCGCTTCTCGATCTCCGCAATTCTTTCCGCCAGGTGCGACTCGGCGCGCCGCGCCGCATCCGCCGCCGCCCCTTCCGCCTCACGCCGCCGCGCTTCGACCGTGGCGCGATCAAGCGGCGTCAACATCTTGGCACGTTTGATCACCACCGGCTCCACCGGCACCACCGCGCTGCGCCCCGCGGCATACTTCGGATGCGCACCCAGCGATACCGATCCGATGCGCTCGACCGTCTCCATCCCCTCCACCACCCGGCCGAACACCGGATACACCACCCCTTCCGCCGGGTCATTCAGCCGCGGGTTGTCGGAGATGTTGATGAAAAACTCATCGACCACCGAATTCGGGCGGCCGAACTCGCTGTACATGGCCACCGTGCCGCGCTCATGCAGCAAACCGTTCTGCCATTCATTTTCCACCGGGTCGCGGCGGCCCTCGGAGCGCGCCTCCATCCGCGCGCTCAGCGCGCCTCCCTGGATCAGCCGACCCTTGACCACGCGATGGAAAATCAACCCGTCGTAGTGCCCGTCCTCGACGTATTGAACGAAATTGCCCACCGCAATCGGCGCCCGCTCCGCATCGAGCTCCAGCACAAACGACCCCAGCGTCGTCTCGATCGCCACCCGCGGGTGCAGCCCGGGCAACGGCGAATCCGCCCACGACCCTGCCGGGGAAAAGAACAGGCCGCTCGCGAGCACCAGGCTCGCCAACTTGGCTGCAGTGCGATTCACGCTCAAACCTCGAGCCTCTCGGGCGGTTATTGTCTCGGATTTCATGGCACCGTATTCACGGGCGTGACAGCCTTAGCGGCCCCACCCCTCAAAGACTATTCTTTCTTGGGCTCTTCCGCCTTCTTGGCGTCCTTCTCGTTCGCCGCGCTCTCCTCGCCGACGACCGTCACCGACTTGATAACCACGGCCGTCGCAGGAACCACCTTTCCGCCCGGGTACTTCGGGTGCGCCACCGTTTCCGTATCGCGGATCTTGTCCACCACGTCCATGCCCGCCACCACCTTGCCGAACACCGCGTACGCCGCACCGCCGGAAATCGGTTGATCCAGATTGGCGTTATCCACCACGTTGATGAAAAACTGCGCCGTCGCCGAGTCCGGCGCGTTGGTCCGCGCCATCGCAATGGTCCCGCGCGCGTTCTTCAGCCCGTTCTCCCACTCGTTCTTGATCGGCGCGTGCAGGCCCGACTTCTTCTCGTCAAGTTCCGCATCGTAGCCCCCGCCCTGAATCATGAATGTGGGAATCACCCGATGAAACACCGTGCCGTCGTAGAACTTCTCGCGCGTGTACCGCAGAAAATTCTCCGTGCTGATCGGTGCCTTGGCCGCGTCCAGCTCAATCACGATCTCGCCCAGCGTCGTCACCATGCGCACCTGCGGATTCGCCTTGTCGCTCGCCTGTGCCGCCACCCCCGCCAGTCCGATCGCCACCCCGCACCACATGAGCTTCTTCATGCCCTGGTTCCTTTCGACGTTTATCAACGCAAACCGCCCCGGCGCCCGTGCACTCTGCCGGGCCGCCGCGCGCCTTGTCCGATTCACCTTGCCATCACCGCGGAGAACGCCCGACCGCGGATCAGTTGCCGATGCCGAGCAGTTCCACCTCGAAGATCAGCGTAGCCTTCGGTGGAATCGTCGGCGGACGGCCCGCTTCCCCGTACGCCAGTTGATAGGGAATCTCCATGCGGCGCTTGCCGCCGACCTGCATCGATCCGACGCCCTCCGTCCACCCCGGAATCACCTGGTTGAGTCCGAAGGACGCAGGCGTGCCGCGCTCCACCGAGCTGTCAAACAACTTCCCGTCGGTCAGCCATCCGGAATAATGCACGGTAACCTTCGCCGCGGTACTCTCGGGCGCCGGCCCATCGCCCACCTTGATATCCCAGTACTTCAACCCCGAATCGGTCGTCACAGGCGTAATCCCCTCCACCGATGTCTGCTTCGGGCCGGCAATCACCTCCAGAAGTTCCACCTCGAAGATCAACGTCGCCTTGGGAGGAATGGTCGGCGGGCGCCCTGCCTCTCCGTAGGCCAGTGAATACGGGATCTCCAGCCGCCGCTTGCCGCCCACCTTCATCGAGCCGACGCCCTCCGTCCAGCCCGCAATCACCTGGTTGAGCCCGAAAGACGCGGGCTGACCGCGCTTGACCGAGCTGTCGAACAGCGTTCCGTCGGTCAGCCAGCCGGAGTAATGGACCTTGACCTTGGAAGTAGAGACGGGGGACTCGCCGTCGCCGACCTTGATGTCCCAGTACTTCAATCCCGTCGCTGTCTCGACCGCTTTTAGCCCCTCAATCGACGTCTGCACCGGCCCCTCCGTTCCACTTGTCGCCGCGCCGCCCGCACCCTGACCCGCCGCCGAAGGTATCGCGATAAGGCTTGCCGCAATGATTCTGCATGCCGTACGCCATCCGTACACGGTCCCTGTCATCGGACTCTACTTTCAAGAAACTCTGGATTGGCCAACGCAACTCACGCGGGCCCGATCACTGAATCTTGCACAAAAAAGGACACTTGGCAATCGTTACGGACCACGTTCCGCTGAAGCACCCTCAAACATAAGCGCCCAACGACGGCGCGACTGTCCGCAATTCCCGCGATGCTGTACGATTCCAAGACTTGGTAACGGCTGCAGAAACTCGACCTGCCGCACGCGGAGCAGGTATCGTTCGGATAGTCGTCATTGAGGTTCGCGTCCCGGCCATGACCAGTCAGTCAATCAACCAGCCCGAACCAGGGCGGTCTTTGCTGCGCAACCGCAACTTCATCCTCCTTTGGTCGGCCTACGCCGTCAGCGCCCTCGGCGATCACCTCTCCGAAATGGCGATCCTCAAGACCCAGGACGCCCTCAATGTGGACGTCGATATCACCCCGCTCAACGCCCGCATGACCTTCATGTTTTTCCTGCCCTTTTTGCCGCTCGCGCCTCTCACCGGCATGTTGGCCGACCGCTTTCCCCGCGTCGCGCTCATGATCTCCGCCGACTTATTCCGCTGCCTCATCCTCTTCTTCTTCGCTTCTCTGATTGCATTCGCCCAACCCCTGGGATCCTGGGGGCCCTTTCTGCCGCTGGTGCTCGTCGGCGCCTTTGCCGCACTCTTCTCGCCCGCACGATCCGCCCTGCTCCCCACCCTCATCCGCCAGGACCAGGTCATTCGCGCCAACGGCCTGATCAGCGGACTGGGCATCATCGCCACCATGGCCGCGGCGCTAATCGGCGGCTACCTCGCCGACCGCCACCACGTCGAGACCGCGTTTCGTCTCAATGCCGGCACCTTCCTTCTGAGCGCCCTGCTGGTCCTCGGTATCCGCATGCCGCGCGCCGCGCTGGCGGCCGGATCTACCGCTCCCCCCGGCACAAACGGCAAGGGCGATGCACCCCGACCGGCCACGCTCTCTCAGTTGCGCGATGGTTTCCATTACGCGCGCTGTCACCGTCACGTCCGCGAACTGCTGCTGATTGCCGCGCTCATCTGGTTCTGCGGGGCGCTGGTCCACAGCGTCATCCCCGCCGTCGTTCGCGACGTCTACCACGGAACCTTCACCCAGATCAGCACCTACCGCGCCCTCCTCGGGCTCGGGTTCATCATCGGCGCCACCATCATCGCCCTGCTCGGCAACGCGCTGCGCAGCGAAATCGCCATCAACTGGGGGCTGACCGGCGTCGGAGTGGCCATCGCCCTGTTCGCATCCTCTCTGGTTCTCCCGGTGACCTCGGAATCGCGCGGCATCGTGGGCGGTATTTCCATCGTGTTCGCCGGGCTGTTTGCCGTCGGAGTCATGGCCAGCATCTTCTCACTCCTCCAGCGGACCGTCGCCGATCGTTTCCTGGGACGAATCTTCGGCGTTAAGGACCTGTGCTGCACCGTGGCACTGCTGATCGCCGCCGGGACCCTCGCGTTCCCCCACAGCTTCCGGCTTGACCGCTGGGTAGGGACGATTCTGGTCAGTGTCGCCCTCCTGACCCTGGGCGCCGGCGTGCTCATGTTCTACATACGCCTCGGCCGCAACACCCTCGGCCGGGTCATGACCTTCGCCGAAAACCTCAACGAACTGCTCGCCAAAGCCTGGTGGCGCTTCGAACGAGTGGGTCGCCCCACCGTGCCGCGGAACGGTGCGGTCATCGTCGCCGCCAACCACACCTGCTCCGCGGATCCCATCTTCCTCAGCGCCGCCGTGACCTACCGGCCGCTCTCTTTCCTCGTCGCCCAGGAGTATGCGCAGGCTCCGGTGGTGCGTATCCTCGTGCGCATGCTCGATTGCATTCCCGTCAAGCGCGACGGGCGCGACACCGCCGCCACCAAGCAGTCACTCCGCCACCTGCGCGAGGGCAAAGCGGTCTGCATCTTCATCGAGGGGCGCATCGTCCCTCCCGGCGAAGAAGGCAAACCCCGCGACGGCGTCGCTCTCATGGCCCTCAAAACCGGCGCACCCGTCATTCCCGCATACATCAGCGGCACCCGATACCATAGCCATGTGATCGTCGGACTGCTCCAGCGGCACCGCGCCCGGGTGCGCTTCGGAAAACCGGTCGACCTGCGCGACTTCAGCGCCGACGACCGCGAACAGGTCCGCGCCGCCACGCGCCGGATCTACGCGGCCATCCACGCGCTCGCACCGGCCGATGCCGAACGACCGCAGAGTTCCCCCAACGACGTAGACCCCGCCGCCGAGTTCACGGCGCCGCGGCTTCCTCCGGAGTGATCCAATGACTTCGATCGACCTGTGGCAGCGCTGTCAGAGCCATGCTTGCGTTTGCGAGTCCCTCGGCCTGCGCCTCGATATCAGCCGCATGCGCTTCCCCGACAACTTCCTCGCTTCCATGACCCCGCGCATGAACGCCGCACTTTCCGCCATGGCCGCACTGGAAGGCGGAGCGAAGGCCAACATCGACGAACACCGCATGGTCGGCCACTACTGGCTCCGCGCACCGCAACGCGCCCCGAGCCCGGAGATTCGCGACGCCATCGCCAACACCCAGCGCGACATCAAGGCCTTCGTCGCCGACGTGCACGCGGCAAAAATCCGCCCCCCCAAGGCCGACGCCTTCGATATCGTGCTGCTCATCGGCATCGGCGGCTCCGCCCTCGGCCCCCAGTTTCTCGCAGACGCGCTCGGCGGCCCCGACGACGCTATGCTCCTCCGCTTCCTCGACAACACCGACCCCGACGGCATCGACCGCGTGCTCGCCGAACTCGACGAAGCCCTCGACCGCACCCTCACCGTCGTCGTCTCCAAGTCCGGCGGCACCATCGAAACGCGCAACGCCATGCTCGAAGCCGCCTCCGCCTATCGCCGCGCCGGCCTCCACTTCGCTCCGCACGCCGTCGCCGTCACAGCCGAAGGCAGCGACCTGCACCACAAGGCGACCCACGAAAAATGGCTGCGCACCTTCCCCATGTGGGACTTCGTCGGCGGACGCACCTCCGTTACCTCCGCCGTCGGCCTGCTCCCCGCCGCCCTCCAGGGCATCGATATCGACGCCCTCCTCGCCGGCGCCCGCGCCGCCGACGAAGCCACTCGCGAAGCGGACCTCGCCCGCAATCCCGCCGCCCTGCTGTCACTCATGTGGCACTACGTCGGCGATGGCCGCGGCCGCCGCGATATGGTCATCCTGCCCTACCGCGACCGCCTCGCCCTCTTCGCCCGCTACTTGCAGCAACTGGTCATGGAATCGCTCGGCAAGCGCACCGACCGCTCCGGACGCGACGTCCGCCAGGGCCTCACCGTCTACGGCAACAAGGGCAGCACCGACCAGCACGCCTTCGTGCAGCAGCTCCAGGAAGGGCCCGACGATTTCTTCGTCACCTTCATCGAAGTGCTCCGCGACCGCGACGGGGCCTCGCTCGTCGTCGAAGACGACGTCACCACCGGCGATTACCTCCACGGCTTCCTCCACGGCACCCGCGACGCCCTCTACGCCGCCGGACGCGATTCGCTCACCATCACGCTGAACGAGCTGAACGCCAGCGCCGTCGGCGCGCTCATCGCCCTCTTCGAACGCGCCGTCGGCCTCTACGCCGAACTCATCGACGTCAACGCCTACCACCAGCCCGGCGTCGAAGCCGGAAAAAAAGCCGCCGCCGCCGCTATCGCCCTCCAGCGCGCCGCGCTCAACTGCCTCCGCGCCCGCCCCGGTGATGCCCTCACCGCCGAACAAATCGCCGCCGCCATTGCCCGCCCCGACGCCGCCGAACCACTCTTCCACCTCCTCGAACACGCCGCCGCCAACCCCGACCACGCCATCGCCCGCGAGCCCGGCCCCACTCCCTTCTCCGCCCGCTACCGCCTCCAACAAGAGTGACCCCACTGGCGTGACGAATGAGCTGAGTCTTGCATTTGGCGATGTGTGACTACGGCATTCGTCTCAATGATGCCGACGTCCGGATAGTTTGCCGACCGACCGCAACAATCGACGGACGGCCTCCCGCATCGGATGAATGGATCACCCCATTGCTTCGGCTCCCCCGCCATCCAGGAAACCCTGAAGCATCACCTGCGCCGCGATGCGATCCAGTCGCGCCTTCTTTTTCTTCCGTGTCAGCTCAGCGTTCCGCAGCAGTTCTTCCGCCGCGTGGGAACTCAAGCGCTCGTCGAAGTAATGCACCGCCCGCCCCGAAGCCCCCTCCAGCGCCGCCCCGAACGTCCGCGCAACCCGCGCCTGTGGACCCTCCGAATCATCCATGTTCAGCGGCAGCCCCACCACGAATTCGTCCACCACGTACTCCGCTCCCACCGCCAGCACTGCCCGCACGTCGGCCGCCACATCCCCCCGCGCCGCGATCGTGCTCACCGGCGACGCCAGCCGCGCGCCGTCATCGCCCACTGCCAGTCCGATGCGCTTGCTCCCGTAGTCGATCCCCAGGTATCGCGTCATCCCCAAAACCATACGCCCCGCCCCGACGGAAACAAGCGCGCCCTGCCCTCCCGCCGCGCTATGCCACCACTCTTCAACCGGCGAGATCCGTTCACCAGCGAGCCGCCACCAGCGAGCCGTGGGCTTCAGCCCGCGCGGTCGATCCCAGCTTGCCCTATGCTCCCCCCGTGTGACACCGACGTGGGCTGTGGAACCAGTGTTCAACTCACAATCCCCAATCCGAAATCCGAAATCCCCAATCGTCTGGTCCTATAATAGTTCGTCCGATAAGTCCTGCCCTCAACCATAAAATAACTGGCGCGGACCTGGCACAAACGTGTTTCACGTGAAACAAGCCTGCGCAATTCACAGCCATTTCGGCGTTTCGGCTTTCCGCGTTTCGGCGTTTTATGCGCAAGACTGTTTCGCGCGAAACAAGCTTGCGCACCCCCAGCCTCCCCCCTTGCCAAGGGGGGACCGATGGGGGGTCGCCATTCTCGCCTCTCGCCTTTTCTCTTGCCAGTTGCCTTGCATCCAGCTTTCCGCGTTTCGGCTTTCGGCGTTTTCCTTCGTGGCTCAGTGCCTCCGTGGCTTCGTGCCTTGT
>CAZMVD010000043.1:0-30035 GCA_964569425.1 uncultured Phycisphaeraceae bacterium | reverse complement strand
ACTTGGAACAAATGGGCAGAGGCGGACTTGAACCGCCGACACACGGATTTTCAGTTCGCCTTGGAAGTGCCACCTGGTTGGCATCTGGCGCACACCCCGTGAATTCAGCCTTCGGCCGAGACCAACATCCAGCCGAAACGCAGTGTGCATCTGCGCGTTACCCCGCTAATGGACCCAACCCTGACCCACTACTTCGCAAGCCTCGCCGGGTAGGTGGATCAGACGGGGCCGCCCCAGGTGTGCGCTTTTCAGGTGCTGACAGTGCTGACACTGACAAAAACCCCCGTCGCACTAGCGCCATCGGGGTTATTGTCGGCGGAGCGTTCCCTCCATCCCATTATTGTCCGTTATGCACGCCGGCAGGCCATGTGCTTCCGTCTAATGCGCATTGCTTTCACTCACCCAATGAGGAGATCCGCTATGCCTCATAGCGCGCCGCGGCCGTGTCGGGTCCCGGGATGCGCGGGGGTGGTGCGCGAGGGGGCACACTGCGCGGCACACGCGGGTACGTTGAAGAACTACGATCGCCGGCGGCCGAGTGCTTCGAAGCGCGGATACGGTCGGCATTGGGGGCGGTTGCGGCGGTGGTTCCTGAGCAATCATCCGATGTGCCAATGGCCGGGATGCAGGGAGCCCGCCTCGCAGGTCGATCACATCGTCCCGCTGGCGCGCGGCGGCGGCAACGACGAAGCGAATCTCCAGGCTCTCTGTGCCCGGCACCACAGCCTCAAGACCGCCAAGGAAGACGGCGGGTTCGGCCATCCCCGCGCACGCCAAGTCTCCAGCGCACAATACGCAGAATGCGCAGAATTAGAGACGGCCACACCGGCCGGGGTGAAGGGACTCCCGAGTCCATCAAGACCGCAAGAGCCCGCAACACCATCAAAACTGCAACGGCCCGCAACGCCGTCAAGACCGCCAACACCGCCAAGTGCGCCAATACCGTCAATACGGACAACCCCGGCAGGTGCGCCCATGCCGTCAACAGAGACGGATCGGGTTACACCATCCTCCGTTCACGCGGCGCGAACGATGGCTGAGGCAGGTACCGGGCTAACGGTATCCGTCCCGCCCCCGCAACCAACGGTGTCCGGTTCACCGAGTAGGCCATCGAGCCTGGCCACAACGCGAACGGCTATCGTTCGAGGAGAGCGTTTCGAGCGCCCCGCCTCACGCGGCCTGCAAACGTCCTGCGGGGCCGTGTGCCGCGGTGCAGCGTCGCCCCCCGGCCCGGAGGGGGGGAGGGGGGGGTTAAATCTTACCAATCGAACGAGCGGAGACCGTGTGGCCGGTGCGCGCGGATTGCCGCAGGTTTCGGGTGGGGGGGTAGGCAGAACGGAATCGCCCCTGGCGCTAGCGCCGGGTGGGATTCAGGGAGGAACAACCAATGGCCAAACGGCCCCAAAACACGCCCAAGGGCAAACCAACTGATTGCCGGCCATTGAGCCTGAGCGACCTGAAGCCCGCGCCCTACAACCCGCGGTCGATCAGCGATGCGGCGTTGGCGGCCCTGCAAACTTCCCTCGTTACTTTCGGTGACATCTCCGGCATCGTCTGGAACCGCCGGACCGGCCACCTCGTCGCGGGGCATCAGAGACTGGCGGCGCTGCGGCAGAAGCATAACGGTGAGCTGGCCATGGTCGACGGTGCGATCGTCACGCCCGACGGCGAACGCTTCGCGGTCCGCGTGGTGGACTGGCCGGAGGACAAGGAGAAGGCCGCCAACCTCGCGGCCAACAGTCCGTACCTGGCGGGGGCCTTCGATTCCGCAGGGCTGGAGGCGCTGTTGATCGACCTGAACGCCGGCGAGGGGCTGGGGACGCTGCTGACCGACCTGCGGCTCAACGACCTCCTGCCCGGCGCGAGTGACCTCTTCCCGGAAGTACCTGCCGGCGATGCTGCGGACGACAGCGAGAGCGGCGCAGTCGCCGGTGCCATTGACACGCCGGAGTTCGTCACCTTCAGCGCGCCGCTGAGCGCAGCGCAACACCAGATCGTTATGGACGCGATCCGCCTGGCGAGAACGCGGGGACACGAGAGGGTCGCCGACGGCCTGCACGCCATGGCATTGACTTACCTTCAGGAGAACCATGATGGATGAACCGTTTCAGAGTTGGACGACGTACTGGGGCCTGCTCTTCGAAGACCACGACCCGCGCTTTCCTTCGCGGGTCTACGGTTTCGAGAACCGCACCGGCGGATCCATGGGCGTGGCCGAGGTGCCGGCCGACGGCGCCTGCTTCGGCTTTATCGCCTCGGGGCACGCGCTGCTGCTGGGCGACGACTCCCGCGACTCGACGCCGCTGCGCGCCGGGCAGTGGTTCAGCACCACCGCGGGATGCAGCCTGATCGTCATGGCGCCCTCGAACGTGTTCATCGCGCAGCGCGTCGGCTGCCGCGGGGTCTTTACCACCGGGGGGCCGATCGAGGAGAAGGGGCGCCTGCGCTACATCGACGGCTGCTCCGACTCGCTGCTCTGCTGCCCGCCGGTGATCGGCGACCCGTGCCTCAACCACCTCCACTTTCCGGGCGGCATCGACCAGACGCAGCACACCCACCCCTCGCTCCGCGCGGGGATTGTCGCGCGGGGCCACGGCTGGTGCGTGACGCCCGCCGGTACCACACGCCTGGAGCCCAACCTGGTGTTCGTCATTCCCACCGACGGCATCCACAAGTTCAGGACCGACCCGGGTGAGTGCATGGACGTGGTCCCCTATCACCCCGATTCGGACTGGGGCCCGACGCACGAAGAGCACCCGATGGTCAACCGCACGCTGGTGGAAGGACGCAAGATCGACAACACCCAGGGGCGGCACGCCAACGCCGAACTGACGCTGGGGTTCATCCCATGACCCTGTTCCTCAAGAAGCGAACCGTCGAGGAGAACGTCTACGACCTCGGCCTGGCGCGGGTGCGGCGCGCCTATGACCTCTTCGACCGGGTGGCGGTCTCCTTCTCCGGGGGCAAGGACTCGACCGTCTGCCTGCACCTGGCGCTGGAGGTGGCAAACGAGCGCGGTCGCCTGCCGCTGGAGGTGTTCTTCTTCGACGAGGAGGCCATCCACCCGGAGACGGTGGAATACATGCGCCGGGTAAGTGAACGAGAGGACGTGCGTCTCCGCTGGTTCTGTATTCCCGTGCAGCATCGCAACGCCTGCTCGCGCAAGAGCCCCTGGTGGTACCCCTGGGCGCCGGAGGATCGGGACCGGTGGTGCCGGGAGCTGCCCCCCGAGGCGATCACCGAGCTTCCGGGCTTCGATCGCCAGCCGATCCCGGAACTCAACGGCCTGCTGTTCCCGCCCGCCGAGGGCAGTGTGGGGGTGATCGTCGGCCTCCGCGCCGCCGAGAGCCTGCGGCGCTATCGCGCGGTGGCGCACCGCGTGGCCGACAATTACATCGCACCCGACGCGTACGCGAAGTACATCCACCTGGTCAAACCCATTTACGACTGGTCGACGGAGGACGTCTGGACGGCGCCGAATCGTTTCGGCTGGGACTACAACCGGACCTACGACGTGTTCCAGCGTGCGGGGATGACCCGCCATCAGCAGCGCGTCTGCCCCCCCTACGGCGAGGAGCCGATCGGCGGGCTCTACAAGTACGCGCTGTGCTGGCCGGACCTCTGGGAGAAGATGCTGGCGCGGGTGCCCGGCGCGGCCACCGCGGCACGCTACGCGCGGACCCCGCTGTACGCCTTCGGGGATGTGCCCAGCTGGGACCCGGCCGCTGATCCGAAGAAGCTCATCCAAGGCGCATTGGCACGCTGGCCGGCGGCGACCCGGTCCGCCATCACCCAGCGGATCAACGCCGAGATCCGCAATCACTACCGCAAGACGAAGGAGGCGATTCCCGCCGAGGTGCCCGGCGCCACCGGGGTGACGTGGAAGTACCTGTACATGCTCGCCGTGCGCGGCGACTTCAAAGGGAGGCGAACGCCGAATTATGCCCAGGACCAGGACCAAACGCGCGAAGCGGCCACCCGTTACTAAGACCGATGCGCCGGTCGCCTTGTGCGCCACGCAGCCGGTTGCTGCGGTGCGCTGGGTCATGCCGGATACCCTCCGCGCCAACGCCTACAACCCCAACACCGTCTTCGGGCCGGAGATGCGGCTGCTCAAGCTCTCGATCCTCGATCACGGCTGGACCCAACCGATCGTAGCGCGGCGCGACGGGGAGATCGTCGACGGCTTCCACCGCTGGACGCTGGCCCGTACCGACGCGGACGTTCAAGCCCTGACGGGAGGACTGTGTCCGGTGGTCTTCCTCGACGCCGTAACCCTGGAAGAACAGATGCTCGCCACGGTTCGGCACAACCGCGCTCGCGGGCAGCATGGGGTGGTGCGCATGGGGGCCATCGTCCGTGCGTTGCTGGGCGCAGGAATGAACGAAGTGATGGTCGGCAGTCTGCTCCAGATGGAAGACGAGGAGGTCGAGCGGCTCGCGGACCTCACCCCCTCGCCCCAGCAGGCGGGCAAGGACCACTTCGGTCGTGGTTGGGTGCCGATGAGAGACAAGTCGCCAGAGACCAGAGACTAAAGCCATGGGACGACGCGGACCGCCGCCCAAACCGAGCGCCCTCAAGCTTCTCCAGGGCAACCCCGGCAAGCGCCCGATCAACGAACGCGAGCCGCGGCCGCGGGGCGGGACCCCGCGCTGCCCGGACTGGCTCGACGAGGAAGCCAAAGCCTGCTGGAAGCGGCTGGTGCCGGAACTGAAGCGCATGGGGGTGCTTTCGGTCATCGACGCCGACGCGCTGTGCGCCTACTGCGACACCTGGTCGCGCTGGAAGCGCGCCGTGCTCTTCCTCCAGCAGAACGGCGACGTGTACACCGTCAAGGACGAATCGGGCAAGGCGAAGTACGTCCAGCAGCTTCCCCAGGTGGCCATGGCCCGGAACCTGCTCGCGGCGCTGAACCGCTATCAGCAGGAGTTCGGCCTCACCCCCGCGGCGCGGAGCCGCCTGGTCATCCAGGAAGAGCAGGCCGGGCCGGGCATCGCGGAGTTCCTCGGCTTTGGCACCGCTCGATCCGCCTGACAACCCGGTCGGCCGGCTGGTGCGCCTGGCGCGGCAGCGGCACCAGCGTGACCTCGACAGTGCGCGGTGCCGGGGTCTGTCCTTCGACGAAGACGCCGCTGCGCAGGCGGTGCAGTTCTTCGGGCTGCTGCGCCATTCCAAGGGGGAGTGGGCGGGCCGGCCCTTCGCGCTCTCGCCCTGGCAGGAGCACGACGTCATCCGCCCCCTGTTCGGCTGGAAGCGCGCCGACGGCACGCGGCGCTACCGGGTGGCCTACCTGGAGGTGGCGCGAAAGAATGGCAAGTCGACCATGGCCGCGGCCATCGGCAACAAGCTGTTCCTCAACGACGGCGAGCCGGGGGCGGAGGTCTACACCGCGGCCACCAAGCGCGATCAGGCGCGGATCACCCACGAGGAGTCGAAGGCCCAGGTCCGGGGTTTGATCCGGGACGACCCGCGCCTGCGGCGGCACATCATCGTCAGCCGTGACAACCTCGCCATCCCTTCCCAGCGCTGCAAGTACGAACCATTAGGCGCCGACGCCGACACCATGGACGGGCTGAATGTCCACGCCGCGATCGTCGACGAATTGCACATGCACAAACGCCCCGACGTGTGGAACGTGCTGGAGACCGCCACCGCGGCGCGGCGGCAGCCGCTGCTCTTCGGGATCACCACCGCGGGCTTCGACCGCACCTCGATCTGCTGGCACCTGCACGACTACGCCGCCAAGGTGCTCGACGGGACCATTGAGGACGACTCCTTCTTCGCCTACGTCTGCACGCTGGACGAAGGCGACGACTGGACGGACCGACGTTTGTGGGCCAAGGCCAACCCGAACCTCCACGTCACCGTCAAGGAGGACGACCTGCTCCGCAAGTTCCACAAGGCGCGCGAGTCGCCGGCCTTCGAGAACGACTTCAAGCGGCTGCACCTGAACCTCTGGACGGAGCAGAGCGTCCGCTGGCTGGCCATGGACCGCTGGGACGCCTGCGCGGGCAAGGTGGACCTGGACGCCCTGGCCGGAGCGGAGTGCTACGGGGGATTGGACTTAGCGCCCAAGCGCGACCTCTCGGCGCTGGTGCTGGTCTTCCCGGTGGGTGATTGCTGGCAGGTGGTGCCCTATTTCTGGATGCCGGAGGAGAACCTGCGGGAGCGCGAACGCCGCGACCGGCTGCCTTACACCACATGGGTGCGTCAGGGGCTCATCACCGCCACGCCGGGCAACGTCACCGACTACGCGATGATCCAGGAGCGGATCATCGAAGAGATCGCGCGGCGCTTCAACGTGAAACAGGTCGCCTTCGATCCCTACGGCGCGACGGAAATGGTGACCAAGCTCATGGAGCACAGCATCGAGATGGTCGAGTTCCGCCAGACCATCCAGCACTTCAACGAGCCGACGCAGAAGCTCGAGGCGCTGATCACGGGGCGGAAGATCGCCCACGGCGGCCACCCGGTGCTCCGCGCTCACGCGCAGGCGGTGACCGTCAAGACCGACCTGAACGAGAACATCCGCCCGGTGAAGGACCGCACCACCGGCCGAATAGACGGCATTGTGGCGTTGATCATGGCCCTGGGGCGGTGCGTCGCGCGCGACCAGTTCCGGAGCATCTACGAAACGCGCGGGCTGTTGCGGCTGGAAGGGCCGGAGCCCTATTGACCTAGATCGGTGCCGAACAGCTCATCGAGCAGAACTGGTCACGCGTCAACCGCGCCGATCCCGTGCAACGCAACCGACGCCGACCGGCAACGCCTCCACCCAGGGTGGAGCCCGCGCGTTGGCCGATCGCCGGGCTCCGTGCCGAACGCTTGTCCCCAATTGGGGACTTGCCCTATCATGGACACTGGTGGATCAGCGCCGGACCCCCATCTGGGCTCGCGGTACCGGCAGAGAAGAGGCAGCCGATGTCGGCCAACGCACAAGACGCTCCGGTCGTCGTAGCCCGAGGCGCGGGCCTCGGCGAGCTCCCCCTGCGGCCGGAGTATCGCTCCGACGGCGACGACCTGCTCCGAGATTTCTACCTGCCATGCCTTGGTTGTAGCAGCCTCTATCGGAGGGCTGTCGGGTACTTCACGAGCCGCGGACTCGCTGTCGCCGCTCAGGGTGTAACGTCCATGATCGACCGCGGCGGGCGCATGCTGCTCGTCGCCAGCCCTCTGTTCGACGCGGATGATCTGGAAGCGATTCGCCGCGGGTACGAAGCGCGTGAAGAGATCGTGGCCCGAGCGTTGATTCGTCAGCTAAACTCTTCCCCTAGCGAGGCCGCGATCGAAGACCGCTTGAGTTATCTGGCGTGGCTCGTTGCCCACGATCGGCTGGAAATCCGCGTGGCGGTGCCGACCTCCGGAGACGGCCATGTAAGAACCGGCATCTACCACGAGAAACTGGGGTTGTTCTCCGACGAGCGCGACAACGTGGTTGCCTTCACTGGCTCCCCAAACGAGACAGCGGGCGGCCTCGTCGACAACTTCGAATCGATCGATGTCTTCTGGTCCTGGGACGATCCGCAGGAGCGTGTGCCGCGCAAGGTCGCCAACTTTGAGCGGCTGTGGGAGAACCGAACGGCCGGACTCGATGTGGTCGCGTTCCCGGAGGCGGTACAGCGTGCTCTGCTGAAATTTCGACCAAGCCACGCACAGCCGCCGCAGCCGTTGGCAACGCAAGCGAACACCCTTTGGCAGCACCAATCCGATGCTCTATCGATCTTCCTGAAACGCGAACGCGGCGTGCTTGAAATGGCGACTGGTACCGGAAAGACACGAACCGCTCTGCAGATCTGCCACACGCTCCTTCGAAACAAGGTAGTCGATTGCGTTTTGGTTACGGCGGATGGAAACGACCTCCTAGATCAGTGGCATCGGGAGCTACTTGGACTCGCACGAGACATAGGTCCGGCGCGCCGAATCTGGCGGCACTATGGCGATCGCCATGAGCGGGACTATTTCAATCTTGATCCAGTGGGATCGCTACTCCTCGTATCCCGCTTCGCGCTGCCCCCAGCGTTGCGAGCGCTGTCGGCGCAATCAGCCTCGCGGACGATCTTGATTCACGACGAAGTGCATCGCCTGGGCAGCCCGGGCAATCGCAACAGTTTGGCCGGCTTGTCGGACGCCATCCGATTCCGCTTGGGACTCAGCGCAACGCCTGAGCGCGAGTACGACAAGGATGGCACGATATTCATTGAGCAACACATCGGTCCAGTATGTTATCGCTTTGAGTTGAGTGATGCAATACGATCCGGCATTCTGTCGCCGTTCGATTACTTTCCGATAGAGTACGTCCCCAACGACAACGACAAGGAGCGCATCGCTCAGGTTTACAAACGCGCGGCAGCGCGGAAACACGCGGGCCAGCCAATGCCGAGGGAGGAGATCTGGACCGCGCTCGCGCTAGTGCATAAGACCTCGCGTGCAAAGCTGCCACTTTTTGAGTCCTTCATCTTGCAGCACCCAGCACTACTGGAACGGTGCATCATCTTTGTCGAGACACAGGAATACGGCGAGGAAGTACTTAAGATCGTTCATCGCCTGCGCCATGATTTTCACACGTACTTCAGTGGAGAGGACTCAACTATTCTTCGGCGCTTTGCTCGGGGAGACCTCGAGTGTCTACTAACATGCCATCGACTTTCAGAAGGGATCGACATCCAAAGTTTGCGCTCCGTTATTCTCTTTTCCTCGGCACGGGCACGGCTTGAGACAATTCAGCGCATGGGACGCTGCCTTCGTGCCGATCCGAGAGACCGATCCAAGCGAGCAAATATAGTGGACTTTATCCGGGTCGCCGATGTGTCGGGTGTGCCAGATGACGATAATGCAGATCAATGCCGGCGCGATTGGCTCGATGAACTAGCAATGATTCGTCTAGAGGAAGCGAGTTAGCCGTGGCTATTGACGCGAGAATCTCTGATGCGGTTCGTACAGCCACGGACGATACTGGACAGCCACGGACCGTGGCCGACCGATTGTTGGCTTGGTTTAAGGGATTGGCCAGCGGTAACGAGCGTTTGGAGGACCCCGATACGGTTGAGCGTCATTTAGAGTTGTTGTTTCAAGCCACGATTGTGCCGGATGTTGATCGTGATGGAGGTCAGGAGTGACTGCTACGCTCAGGATTGCTGGCTGGGAAGCGAGGGGATTACGATGCCCTGATCACAAGGTCTCATTCGAGACGAACGATGGTGTGTATCCGATTACGCTGCTCCAGATGCCGAACGGAACTGGCAAAACGACGACGCTCAGATTGCTCCGTGCCGCCCTCTCGGGCGCGGCGGCTGACGCGCAGTGGAGACCGGACGACATTCGATCATTGCGCAAGCGCGGTAATGACAATGGGTCTGGCTTCTTTCGCCTTGTGATTCTTCACAACGAACGGCGCCACACAATTTCACTCGACTTCGATTTTGATGAAGGTGTTGTTGAATACTCGACGACTGACCCATCCGGCAATAAACAGGGATTCAGGCCACCGCGCGGACTTGAGCGCTTCCTGCGTAGTGACTTTGTGAACTTTTTCGTGTTCGACGGTGAACTTGCGGAACAATTGCTGGATCATGCGCACACGGATGCAGAGCGGGCGATCGAAGGGCTGTTTCAACTCGGATTGCTCGCACAAATCCGGTCCCGTATCGAGGAGTACTGGCGGAAGCGTACTGAGAATTGCGGCGCCACAGAAGAAAGGGGCTTAAGCCGCCGGCGCAATCGAGTGGAGGTTCTTGAGCGGCGGATCGAACACGTTAAGCAGGAACAACGTGAGCTACTTCAGGAACGCGATAGGCTAAAACAAGAACTGCTCGCAAAGAAGCATCGCTTCGACGCGGACCTACAGCGACAGCGAGAAGTATCCGAGCGTCTGCGGCGAGCGGAGGCAGCCCTTGGCGAGGCCAAACAGGCGGTGGTCAGCGCGAGCGAGCAATGCCTTGATCGCATGCGTAGCCCACACGCACTGTCGCATATCTTTGCGAAGGAGATGGCCGAGCTAAAATCCAGCCTCGATCGAGTCAAGCTCCCCGAGAGTACGGCGCGTGAGTTCTTCCAGGAGCTAGCGGATGAGGACGTATGCGTTTGCGGTAGACCTTTAGATGAGGAGACCCGAATTGCGATCCGCGATCGAGCTAGCCGGTACTTAGGTTCGGACGATGTAGCCCTCCTTAACAGTATCAAGTCAGATGTGGGCGAGTATGTCCTCCCATCGGTGGAAGACTCAGAGGCCGATTTGCTGGATCGGATTGAGAAGTTGAAGGACACGACTCGTCGACGTGGAGAGTTCCAAACGCAACGCGATCTAATCGAATCTGAGGGTGTGGCGGGAGACCCGGAACTCGAGGAAGTCAAGGGGCGGATTGATGAGCTTGGTAGTAAACTGGGAGATGTCGAGCGTCGTCTTGAGCGATACGCGGACACGTCGGAGGCTGGTCGGGATGAAGACATTCACGGGATCAAGGTGCTGGAGAAGCGGCTTGAAGAGGCCAAAACAAAGCTCGCTGAGATTACGGAGACGATGGAGATCAAGCAAAAGCGAGACATTCTCGTCGGCGTACTTGAGCGGGCACAGGCCGACGCTCGCGAAGGCCTGGGATGCGAGATCTGCCGTGAAGCAAACGATCGTGTTCAAAGATTGATGCCCGAGAATCAAATCCGGATCGATCGCATCGACAAATGCTTGGCGCTTCAAGGACAGGAAGGAGGCAGCGTCGGCGAAACACTTTCAGTGGCGTATGCGTTCCTCGCTACCCTGTTCAATCGATCGGCTGAGCACGACTTGCCTTTCATCGTTGATAGTCCTGCGAACCCCATCGACCTCCGAGTACGTTCCAGGATTGGCGAGCTAGTTCCGCACCTTACTGGTCAATTCATTGCGTTTACTATTTCAAGTGAACGTCAGGGCTTTCTGCCGGCATTGGTGGGTGCTGCGCGGGACCGTCCGATCCAGTATCTGACGCTGTTTCGTAAGGGGCCCGTTGAGTTGGAACAGACCGCTCGGCAATTCTCCATTCAGGAGACCGCCGACGGAGTTTGCGTACAGGGTGCCGACTTCTTTAGCAGTTTCCACCTCGAATCCGAGGAGCCACAGAATGCCATTCCGACTACGTAGGGACGCTCGCACATGGTTCCGTGACGTCCGTCCAGCGATGACGCTGGATTTCGACGTGTACCACCTCTGCTTCATGGCTGGCCTCGCAAGCCGACGGAAGGCGGATGCCTCTCAAGCGGAAACGACCGAGCTTGTGGATACGTTCCCGGGCGCATATCGCCAGCGCGGTCGTCTGCTTGTAGCGGCGTTCATCGCCCGCGAACTCCAAGGACTGGGTGTTTCTACGCGAGATCGGGCGGCTCTTCATTCCGCAATTCATAGCCTTGTGGATCCTCTTTCCCCCTCCCACCTCAGCGATGGGGGGTTGAAAGAGTTTAATCGTTATTCGTACGGCGGCTTCGACGTTTTGACTGAATGGTTCGACGATCGCCCCCGCGCTATCGAGACATTCTTGCCTGTCTATTTCGATCACCTTCAGCGACAAGTGGTAATATCGGCAGCAGGAGCACCTCCATGAGCGCGCTGACGGATAGGGAGTGGCAGGATTTGCGTGCGAGTTTGAAGACGAGCACGCGGGATCGGCCGCTCGCACCGGGCGCGGTGGCGGCCTTTCTGAACAAGGCCCTGCGGCAATGCTCGCTGCCCGAGCTGGCCGCGGCGCTGGAGTTTAAGGATCAGTCGACGCTCCGCAAGATTGCGAACCTGGAACAACTCCCGCCGGACCTTCTCGGACAGGTCACCTGGGGCGCCCGGATGGGCACCGTGAGCATGTCGGTCGCGACGCTGCTTCAGCAACTCAATGACCCAACTGCGATCCGTGCGGCCTTCACGACCGCTGCTAATAACAGCATGAGCCGAGATGACGCACGGAAACTCGTTCGCTCCCGTAGCTCACCACAATAATCCAAGACAAGGTGATTGGTCATGAATGCGGTCAGCGTAGGGCATGAATCGCCTTCGCGAGTGACGCGAGCACCGGTTGGGTTGTCAGGTGAGACCAAGACCATCGGAGCGCCGCTGACGCAAGGTCCTCAGGCAGGAACATGGCCCGCAGAACGTGGCTCGGCTCGTAGCTGGCTGAAGTGCAGGCGGAGCCATTAGAAAGGGCCACGTAGTCTTTCAGGGCAACCATCGCGGCGTCGGAGTCAAGGCCGGGAAACGAAAGGTTCACGACGTGTGGGAGCGTTCGTTCCGGGTCGCCGTTGATGGTTGGGCGGAGGTCGGCTAGAGCCGTCAGCAGTTCCTGCTTGAGCGTCCGGCACACCTCAGCTCGTGTCACGTGCTCCGTACAGGCGAGCTCAGCCGCCTTGCCCAAGCCAGCGATCAAATGTACAGGAAGCGTTCCAGGGCGCAGGCCGCGCTCCTGCCCGCCGCCGTACATCAACGGCTTGAGCGGCGGGCGCTTGAACTCCCGCCGGCGCGTGACCAAAACGCCTATGCCCTTGGGGGCGTACAGCTTGTGGCCGCTCACGCTTATCAGGTCAATCCGGGGGTTCCGCAACAGCCGCAGCTCCTTGCCGAAGCCTTGGGCGGCGTCGGTGTGGAGGTAGGCGGGATGCTCTCCCAGTACACCGGCGATCTCGTCCAGCGGCTGAATGACGCCGGTCTCGTTGTTGACGTGCATGACCGAGACCAACAGCGTGTCGGGACGCAGGGCCGCGCGCACAGCGTCGGGCTCGACCCAACCGCCGCGGTTCGGCGGCACGAGCGTAACCTCAAACCCGCGCTCGGCGAGGTGGGCGAGGGGCTCTAGGACGGCTTTGTGCTCGATCTTCGTGCTGACGATGTGCTTGCGTCCTGCATCATCGCCGTGGGAGGCCAGCCCTAGGAAAGCCAGGTTGTTGCTCTCTGTCGCCCCGCTCGTGAAAATGACCTCATCGCGGCTGGCGCCGACGACGGCGGCGACGGCGTCACGAGCTCGTTCAACGGCCTGTTTGGCGCGAGCGCCGTACTCGTGCGACGTGCTCCCGGCGTTGCCGAACTCGACGGTCATGTAGTGGATAACAACCTCGGCCACACGCGGGTCGATCGGCGTCGTTGCGTTACAATCGAGGTATACTGAGCGGATTGAGGCGTCGTCGGTGGGCATAGCGATTCTCAAAATGCTGTTTGTTTCTTGGTTGACAAACAGGCCGCCTGTGTTTACAAACGGTACGGTACCGGGCTAACCGCCCTGGTCAAGGGTCTCTGATGGCGCGGCAGAACGCAACCTTTGGATACTCGTTTCCTGCGATTCGCGGGATTCAGGCGGGACGTGAGTACTACGTTTCGATGTGCCCACTCCGGCTGATTCCTAAGATCTTTCTATTCGACGAAGAAGAGCTGGTTGCAGAGCTACGCGCCCAGCGCACGCTCAACAAAGCCCGCGTGCCCGACATCGCCCGGTACATCGTGCGGAATCGCAAGGACTACGTGTTCTCGGCGCTGACGGCGTCGATTGACGCGGAGGTTGGGTTTGAGCCGCTGGGTGACGGCGCGGAGAGCACTCGACTGGGCGTCCTGCATATACCTATGGAAGCCCGGTTCATCATTAACGATGGCCAACACCGTCGTGCGGCCATTGAGGCGGCGCTGCGCGAAAACCCGGAACTGGCGGACGAGACGATCGCGGTCGTGTTCTTCCTCGACATTGGTTTGGAGCGCTGCCAGCAAATGTTCGCCGATCTCAACCGTTACGCGATCCGTCCCAGCAGGTCGCTCGGCGTGCTTTACGATCACCGTGATGATCTTGCTGCTCTGACCAAGCTCGTCGTGTTTCGGTCGCCTTTCTTTCGCGACATCGTCGAAATGGAGCGTAGCACTCTTTCCCTTCGCTCGCGAAAGCTCTTCACTTTGAGTGCGCTGTACCACGCGACAAGCGCGTTACTCGACAAAGTTGATCCGGAGAATCTGGAATCGGGGGTGAAGATCGCGAGAGACTACTGGCAGGCGGTCTCCGAGCACATGCCGGAGTGGAGACAGGTCCGCGACGGCAAGATGGCAGCCAGTGAGGTCCGTCGCGACTTCATTCACTCGCACGGCATCGTGCTTCACGCGCTCGGAATCGTGGGAAACGTCCTGCTCCGCGACCATCAGGCAACGTGGAAGAAGCGTCTGCGGGCATTGCGACGGATCGATTGGTCGCGATCCAATGCCGCGCTCTGGGAAGGCCGCGCAATGACAGGGGGGCGCGTGTCGAAGGCCGGACAGAACCTAACGCTAACTACGAACGCGATCAAGAGACAATTAGGCTTAAGACTTTCGGCAGAGGAACAGCGCGCGGAACGCGCGACGAACAGGAGGCCACATGGCTCAAGGAAACGCGCAGAAGCCACGATCCGCGTTTGAGGCTCGAGGCTTCTCAGCCACGCTTGCGGCGTGCAAAGAGGAGATTCGTGAGCTCTACGGTGGAGACGGTGTGCCATGGGTCATCGGCTATAGCGGCGGCAAGGACTCGACGGCGGTGTTGCAGCTTGTTTGGATGGCCCTCGCCGAACTGCCTATCCAGGAACGCACGAAGCCTGTCCACGTCATAAGCACTGACACACTGGTCGAGAACCCAGTTGTCGCGGCCTGGGTCAATCGATCACTCGATGCGATCCGACTTGCATCGCAGTCTGGTAGAATGCCGATCCGCCCGCATCGTCTCACTCCAGCCACCAGTGACACGTTCTGGGTCAATCTCATTGGTCGAGGCTACCCTGCTCCGCGTAACAAGTTCCGCTGGTGTACGGAACGCCTCAAGATCAAGCCCTCAAACAACTTCATTAGGCAGGTCGTCAGCGAGAACGGCGAAGCGATCCTCGTTTTGGGGACGCGCAAGGCCGAGAGTCAACGGCGCGCACTGAACATGGCGCAGCACGAAAAGCATGCTGTCCGAGACCGACTGAGCCCGAATGCGAGCCTTGCCAATTCCCTCGTATATACACCGGTCGAAGACTGGTCCAACGACGACGTCTGGATGTTCTTAATGCGTGTCCGCAATCCATGGGGGTATAACAATAAGGACCTGCTAACGATGTACAAAGGCGCTAGCGCGGATGGCGAGTGTCCCCTTGTCGTCGATACGAGTACGCCGAGTTGCGGTAACAGTCGATTCGGATGTTGGGTATGCACGCTTGTCGATGAGGACAAGTCGATGGGAGCGATGATTCAGAATGATGACGAAAAGGAGTGGATGCTGCCGTTGCTTCAGCTTCGAAACGAACTTGACTTCCGCACCGAGGAAACCAGGCAATTGGATCGCCAGCGAAGGGACTTTCGGCGCATCACCGGCAAGCTAACGTTTTACACGAATTCAAATGGCGAGGGACAGCTCGTACCGGGCCCATACAAACAGGCCGCGCGCGCCGAGTGGCTCCGTCGCGTACTGCAGACTCAGCGTTGGATTCGTGACAATGGCCCCGAACACGTTCGCGATCTTTCGCTTGTTACCCTGGACGAGCTACATGAGATTCGGCGCATCTGGGTCGTGGACAAGCATGAGATCGAGGATATTCTTCCGCGAATCTACTTTGAGGAACTGGGCGAACCTTATCCTGGGCCTACGATAGATGATCATCTCATCCTGGACGCTGAGTCCCTAGAAGTATTAAGGCAGGCTTGTGACGGAGACGAACTCCGCTTCGAACTGGCTCGTAACCTGCTGGACATAGAGCGGCGTTATCGAGCTATGGCATCGCGGCGCGGGCTCTTCCAGGAACTGGAGCAAGCGATCGAACGATGTTTCTACGATGACGAGCAGGATGCGTTGCAACGAGCCAGAGATCGCCACGCTCTCCGAAGCGAGTCGGGCAACCGCCTTTTCGATAGCGCATCGGAAAGTGGACGAAGTTGCGTGCAGCTACCGGTCATTCAGGTGGCTACCTGACGCGGAGTGATTGCCTCTCATGATCATCGAGGAAATCCGGCTTGTGAACTTTGGTGTGTTCGGCGGAACCCAGGTCGCGCACCTGACACCGCCGTCGAAGAACAAACCGATCGTGCTCTTCGGGGGACTGAACGGTGCGGGGAAAACCACATTGCTGGAGGGCATTCAACTTGCCCTCTACGGCCGGCAGGCTCCGTTCCTAGAGAGTGCCCGTGGATTCGACAGGTACGTAAGCCGCTGCTTCCATCGGCGAGCCAAGCCGGATGAAGGCGCCTGCGTGGGACTCACGATTGCCACAAGCGAAGACGGCGTGCTGCGCCGTTATCAGATCGATCGCTCCTGGCGGGGACGGAACGGCCGGATTGAGGAAACGCTCGAGACTCGCATCAACGGTGCCAAAGATGAGGTGTTGGCCGAAACCTGGCTGGAACATGCAGAGCGCTTCATACCCGCGCGACTTGCGCCGCTGTTCTTCTTCGACGGAGAGCGAATTGAGAAGCTCGCCGATCCCGAACACTCGTCTGCCGTGCTGCGAACAGCGATCGATGGACTGTTGGGTGTGGACCTCATTGAGCAGCTGAGGGTCGACCTTCAGGCCCTCGCTCAGCGAAAGAGAAAGCTGACAAAATCGTCGACTGAACAGGGTGAAATTGAAGTACTCGAGCGCGAGCTTGAAGCGAAGCGTTCGGCGATTGCCAACCTGAGGCAGGAGCGCGCTCAGGTTCAGAACCAGCGTGATCGCGCGGCGAAGCGTCTGCGTGAGCTTGAGAACCAGTTCGATGCCCGGGGAGGACGGCTCGCCGAGCAACGTGGCGTTTTGCAACGCAGCCGAGACGAAGCACAGGTGCAGCTCCAGGTAGTTCAGGCACGACTTGTCGCGATCGCCCACGGACCATTGCCGATGGCGATGTGCCGAACACTGTTGGCCGACGTTGCCGCCCAAGCTGATGCAGAGAGCATAATCGAGCGTTCCAAGTTGCAAGCTGCCGTAGCCGGTGAACGTGACGTCCGTTTGGTCGACCATCTTCGCGGACGGAAGATGGATGCAAAGGTGATCCGGGTCGTAGAGAAGTTCTTGGCAGCGGAGCACATGCGTTTCGTCGAGCAATGCCAGGGAACGGTTTACCTTGATCTGTCGAGTCTAGAGCGATCCCAAGTTCAGGACTTACTTGACGCTAGATTTGCTCAGGAACAGCATATCGCTGCTACGCTCCTGGCAGAAGCGTCGAATGTCCAAACGGCGCTAGATGACTTGGACCGCAAACTGGCCGCCGCACCCGATGAAGAAGTGCTGGGCGAACTGCTCCAAAAGGTCCAGCATGCACGCGACAGCCTGTCTGAATTGGAACGCAAGCTGTCGTTGCTCGACCTGAACATCAAACAAGGGGCATTCGAAACTGAGAACGTGGAGCGGCGGCTCGAGAAGGCGCTCCGAACGAATAGGGAGTCGGCACTCGACAACCAAGACATTGAGCGGCATCTGCTTCATACCGAGCACACGCAGGTGGCGCTAGAACGCTTTCGAGTGTCCCTCATCGCAAAGCACCAGCAAAAGCTGCGCGACCTTGTCCTAGACGGATACGTGAAACTCCTGCACAAACAGTCGCTTGTGACGAGGGTCGATGTCGATCCTGACACTTGTACGTTGCGGCTGTTCAATGACGGCGGCCAGTCAATCCCAGAAGACAAGCTCTCAGCTGGTGAGCGCCAACTGCTAGCTGTCGCGATCCTATGGGGCCTGGCAAGAGCGTCCGGTCGACCTCTGCCAACTGTGATTGATACCCCGCTTGGCCGGCTCGATGCGGTCCATCGACGCAACCTCATAGAGCGTTATTTTCCGTATGCCAGCCACCAAGTGGTGTTGTTGTCCACCGATGAGGAGATCGATCAACGTTATTTCAAGGCGTTGGATGGACGTATCGGCCGTGCGTACAATCTGAAATACGACGACGAGACGGAATCTAGCTCCATCGAGCCCGGGTATTTCTGGTAGGAGTTCCGATGTGACCATCGAGACGTTCAGGGTTTCCAAGAAGGCGCGAGATCAGCTAATCACACTGAAGCGACGCACCGGCATCGACAACTGGAACGTTCTGTGCCGCTGGGCCTTCTGCGCCTCGTTGGCCGCGCACAGCCGTCCAAGGCACCAGCACATTCCGGGTGATAGCTCCGTAGAGCTTGCGTGGCGAACGTTCGCAGGTGAGTACGAGGGCCTTTACCTGGCGATGCTAAAACAGCGTTGTCAGCTGGAAGGTACCGAATTGACAAAGAAGAACTTAACGACGCAGTTCCGTCTTCATTTGCACCGAGGTATTGGTTATCTGGCAGGCGACCCGGCCATTACAGGTGTTTCAAGCCTTATCGGCAAGTCGATTAAATAAAGTGACGGTCCAGACTGAAATAGTCTTGAATTTCCAGTCTACCTACCTGCGGCTTGCCAGATTGCCACAAGCCAACCAATCGCGGCGACAGCGGCACTGGTCAGAATGCCAAAGGCCGCCCATTCAATCGCGCGAGCAATCCCTTTCCCAACGCCCTTCCGTATGAGGGCGGGCACTTTCCACCCTGGTTTCTCAGCGTCAGCGTCGCTCGGCGAAAGGCGCCAACGGATAATCGACCTTGCCGGAATGAACGTAAACGCAATCATTGATGCGTAGTAAGCGCCGTCAAAAGCAATGTTCAGCCAGAGGCGGATCGGCAATTCACCGAACCCATGGTCCCCGACCATTGCAAGCCCGGCTTGGTTGACAAAGATCGCCCGAATCAACCCCAGCGCGCTCACCGCCGCCAGGAGCCATGCCACGCACTTTACCCGCCACTGTTGTGCGCGGGCGAAGGCTGTGTCAATCGCGGGGTCTCCCGAGCGTTCATAAGACACGGAAAAGCAGATAGAGAAAACGGCGACGGCCCCGGTGAGGAAACCCGCTGCCTTGCCATACCCATACAAGTTTGAAAGGAAATGTCCCTTGAGGTGCAGCGCGACCAGTACGTCGGTCGTCCACGTAACGCGCGGTACCACATCGTTTTTCATCCACCATAGCATTGTCGCCGCATAACATAGGGTGAAGGCCAATGCTCCCGATTGCCAACGCGGAGGGCGCCACGACATCGACAGCCAAATCAAGCGCAGTCCATTAAACAGGGTCAACAGCCAAACAACTGATGAAACGAACAGCATGATTGCCAGGCCCGGCACGGCCCACACAGGAACTTCATGCAGCGATTCTGCCGCGGGGACCAGTTCGGCCATAGGCGTGGTCAGGCTCCTGTTGATCCAGCCGCTCAAAAAGTGGTAGGCAACGACTACCACCTCAAAGAGAAGGAAAGGGACGAGAAACACCCAGGGAGAACGATCGAATCGCGACCACGCTCTGGCCTGGAGTCCATCCGCCCTGCTGAGGCTCTTCATCCCGTCGTTCATGGCTGTTAATCCACCTTTACGTCGTAAGTACATGCGTCGGGCCAGTCGCTGAGCATCGGATTCAGTGCGGGCACAACGCACTCGCTTAAGAACGGTTCCTGCAAGCAAGCCAGGTGCGTGCCGTCATTGCCATCGTGGGTCATGTGGTAGGTCCAGTGCAGGTCCCGCACACTCGGCTCTCGTTCCCGATTCCAACGGACATAGCCCTGCAATCCAATCGCATTGGGCGCCAGTCGCTCCCCAAGCCAGGAGCCGAGGATTTCGTCGTTGCTGCTCGCATAGTTGAAGAGAATTCCCGCCCGCGTGCGCCGCGTAACCGTCCGGGGGCCCCACTCAGCATTGACCGCGCCCGACAGGAACACGACTTTGGCGAAGCGAAGTTGCCCGGGAAACCGCCTGTCGGCGCAAGCGAGATGCGCAATAATCGATCCGCCGGAGGCCGCGGCCAGAACCAATTGTCGGCCGGCATACTCCTGCTGCCACCGGCGCAACCGCTCAACCAGGATCCCTGCACGCTCGACATTGAGGTCATAGCATAGGTTGCGGAGTGAAGATCGTTGCGGCTCGAGTCTCGTCCAGTCCCAAATCTGCGCAGAATAACCCGCCCGCTCGGCGACGTGCCGGAGGTTCTCTGTGTCACGATCTGGGCCGGCAATGCCCGGAAGAATGAGTACATGCGAGGGTTTGGCCGGGACGATTCGCCCGGGCTCTGTGTCCATGGCGTTTCTGGGTTTCCGATCTCGCCAGACGTCCTCGATGTTCACGTCGCGAGGGCAACATCCCGGCAAACCAAGCAGCAAACAGCAAAGGGCGGTCTTCAAGGGCGACATTGCGTCTTTCCTCCTTCTTGTTAATTCGTAACTCGATGGAAAATCGCCGCACAGACGAAGGACTGTCCACCTCAATTCCCACGCGCATCCGGTCCTTGAATTGCGCTAGCAGCCTGTTGAGAAAGGTTGGCCAAGCCGTCGCGATCAGCGTTTTCAGTAGCGCCAGGGCGGCTTGAAAGAGCCTTTCCCGAGTTCTTCAACAGGCTTTTAGCGGGCCAACCAGGCGGTGACCGAATATTAACGGTCTACCCGACTCACCGTTTCGGCGGGGAACCGCAATCTGATTCCATCACGGCCGCACACGAATTCCAAGCGCTCCAAGTCCCCGCGTGGCCCATCCACTCTTGTTCGACTACTTGACCAGCCTGGTTCGACCGCAATCCAACGATTCCGACGCACCATCCGTCGCCCGTTTGAGGTTTTCCAGCCTGACCACGAGGTCAACTTCCGTACGGCTTCCCAGCCACTTTGCGATTTCCTTGCGAACGCCTTCGGCCAGAGAGACCTCGATACTGGAGCCGCTCACGTCGGCAAACTCAATCGACTGACTCTGGGTTGAATCATCTTTGTTGCCGATTACGAGTTTGCCGGACTTGACCTTCACCGGGCGCGCGAAGTCGAGAATGAACTTTGTCTCCGCCACAATAGCGTCCGTACCGGTGCCTTGAACGGTAAGCTTTTCGGGCGCTTTGGCCGTGAGCTTTTCAACCTTGAGTTTGCCCTTGATCGAGAGACCGCCGGCATGTCCACCCTGGGGATAAAGCGATAGATTTGAGATCTCCTTGTCGGCGAGGACGGATAGGCTGGTGCCAGTGCCGATCGCGTCGCGGAGGGTCACGGTGCGATCTTTGATGTCTACCGGCAAGTCGATCTTAGTGGTGTCGTATTTCAGCACGAGGGTGCCTGAGGTTTCTTTTATTCCTTCGGACAGCGTGACGACCAAGCCCGCCTGATCCCAGAGCGGGCTGGCCACGACTACGGATTTGTCGGGCACCGAGCCGGTGATGCCACCGCCGCTTGCGCTATCAGCACCGGCCGGCCGGGTGATGCGCAACAGTGCCACGTCGGTGGCCAGGCCCGCGGGCGTGATGACGATCACGTCGACAATTCCCTCGATGTCGTGCAGGAGTTTCTTGCCCGTCTCGGTGGCCCGGGCTTTCTCGTAGAGGAGTCCATCTCGCCTGATGACGGCAAGGTCAGAAATAATTCCGCGCGCGGGCACCGTCGCCACAATGGTCCTCTCATTGAGTACCTGTACGTTGCCAGCCGAGTACCCGCCCACGATTACGCCGATGCGACCGGTATCGAAGTTCTTTCCTTCCACGGTCACGACCACCGATTGGTCCGAGGGCAGATACCGCGGAATGACACGGGTAATCTGCGGCAATAGGTTGCTGACGCCTGCGGTATTGGTCATGCGTTCGCTCACATCGGCGTACGGCAGAAAGACGCGGCGCATCATCCGCAGGGGCAGGCTCGATTCCACGAGTTCCATGCGCTGGCGGTAGAGCTCGGACAGAAAGGGCGCCTTCTGGCCCTCTGTTCCGAACTTGCACTTGTTCTCAAGCTTTGTGTCAATATCCTGAAAGCTCAGCAGGTACTCGGCAGCCTTGTTCGTGCCGATGACCTCGCCATCTGTTCGCTGGATCGCGGTCCAATCGTAGTGAACACCGAATTCCATGCTGCGGAGGAATCCCGGAACTGCGACCAAGGCAAAGACCTCGTGCGTCTGCGACGGCATGTTTCGATAGGCCCCGGTACGCGCATATCGGCTCCCCGCTTTTACGGCGACGGGCAGGGTATAGGGGGGATTGAACTGCCATCCAAAGTTTTGTTCGCCGCGCACGAGACCCACGACCGTGCGATTGACCTCCACGGCGCGAAGCTGCTCGCGTGCGGCGCGCGCGTACTCAAGGGCGCCCTTTACATCGCCCGTTCCGCCGGCGCTCAATGCCCCGTTCAGCATGATTTGCACTTCGTTGTTCAGATCGATCGCCCGGCCGATGTTTTCCGCCTCCGAAAATGGCGCAACCGCGAAGGTGTAGATCGGCCAGTTGTCAGTGGAGAAAAAGCCGCGAAGCTTGGCGTAGTCAAGCGGCTTTACTGCGGAGTCATCTGTCACCTTGTTTGACTTGGCGGAATCAGACCGAATCCCGATCAGGTTACTGAGCGCATTGATGGCTACAGTCCCTTGGCCTGATCCTGCGATGTCGGCGCTCTTGGACTTGTCGCTTGGTGCGTCGCCTGAGTACAGATACCTGTATGTATCAACCGGAGAGCTGTATCTGCCGATCCGATCGGCCAGTTCTTTAAGTGCCTCGTCCGCCAGTTTGTCGATGTGCAACAGCCCGTTCAAGTCGAAGTTCACCAGATTAGACAAGCCAGCCGTAGGTTTGTTCGCTCCCTGACACACGTCGGTGCCGGAATTCTGCGACGCCGGTGGAACGGACCTTCCCGACACGATTTGACAGAGAGCATCCCTGGCCCGATCCCGCCGCTGAGATTTTTTCGAGTCGTCGCTGAGGTCCACGGCGTTGGGAACTCGCAGGTGGGCGTCGGCCTCGCGTGCGAGTTCGTCGTAGGCGAGCTGCGCTAGGCGCATGATGCCGAGGTATTCATTGCGCAGCTTGGTTCCCACGTCATGGGCATAGGCAACGGCGTCGGAATCCTGTTGGGCACCGAGAACTACCTTGAGGTCATCTTTGACGGCTCTCAGTTCCAACCATTTTTCGATTGCCGCCTGTTCGGTCTGCCTTACTTCGTCGTTTTTCTTGGATTGATCCGCCTTGGTGGTTTCGAGGTCTTTTTCCAGCTTCTCGAGTTGCTCAATTACTTCTTTCGCCCGGTCGAGCCTGGAATTCAGCCAGTTTCGTTGATCATCGGCGAGGGTAGTGACTGGCACGGGTCGGTCGAGGATCGTGGCTACAGCAGCTTGGAATGTTGCATTTTCCTTTAGGATGGAATTGATATCCGCCGAATCATCGTACGCTCTCTGCAACGGCTCGGTCGATGCCCGTAGACTGTCGGCATACTGGGAAGCGAACCACGAAGCGTCGTCGATCGACGCGACGCGCAAGGGCCGCGGAAACGTTGTTGCGAAGTCCGATTTGATCTCGCGAAGCTTTTTCTCGGCGTCTATGAGTTTTCTATCGGCCTGATCATCAGACTTTTTCTTCGCGTCAACAGCAAACTTCTTGGGTTCGCACGTTGCCAGGTAATCGCTGAACCGTTTCCCAAGTTGCGCGAGTTCATGCTTGGACGCCCCGCATTGAACGAACAGTTCGAGTTTCTCGACTGCGTTATTCGCAAGCTCGATTTCGTTCTTCGCCGATTCGCACCTGTTCTCGTTGATGTGCTGGTGCGCGCGATCGAGCGAACCCTCAATCATCTGCACCAGTCTTGAGGCTTCCTGCAATTTCCGCCACGTCAATGTCGTGTTTGCGTATTCCTGAAGCCGCTCAGCAATTACACGTTCGAGCCCGAGTTCTACCACCCGCAAGATTTTCTCCCGCAGCATCCCACGAATGTATTGAGCGACCCAGTCGCGGGCAGCTTCGGCGACCGGATAGGTCGGCGTCAACATTACTTCCGCCGAATAGCCACTCCGCGTCTTGGCGCTCGGTGTGACGCTGACCATGAAGCGCATGTAGTACAGGCGGTACCCGTTCATGCGCGTGCCGTCGTCGGGCTCGTTGCCGATGCGGAACAAGTGGTTCTGTTGGACAAAGGCGCGCTTTTGCTTCTGCACCTCGTACGGGGAGAGCAGATCGAGCGTAGCCGATGCGCCGGGAACATCATAGAGATCGGGAATGTTGGCCTTCGTCAGCGCCCAATCGAACGACGGCAGGTCGGCCTTGGTGCCACTTTCAGCAGAATCGCTCTCATTCGACCCCGTCGTGGGCGCAGCACCAGCCGAAGGCGTTTGGCCACCCGCCGCATCTGTCGCGGGGGCATCTCCTGTGTTGCCGCCTTCACCGGTGCCTGAATTCGATCCGCTGTTTTCTCCGGAACCGCCACCGCTATTCCCATCTGTGTTGCTATCGCCACCGCCGGAGGCCCCATCGACGGCCGCCAGGAGCCCGGCAAATGCCGTGGGATCCAGACCTGTCTGACTTGCAACGTATGCCTTGGCCCCGGCCTGGAGAATCTTGAAGAAATCGGTGTCTGTCATTCCCTGCCCTGGTGTGAGGTTTTCAAGCAACGCCATCGAAAGGAACTGGCCGAGTCCCGGGCCTTTGTCTGCACGAATCCGTTCGGCCTCAAGGGCGGCGCTGAGTGCCATGCCCAGCCGCCTGGTTTGGACCGCCGACTCCGACGCCGTCAGCTTCGGCTTGAAGTCCTTGAGCATCTGCGTGTTGTAGAAGACCTCTTCGAATTCGCGGCGGTAGGGATAAAGTCGGTTTTCGGTCCACACGTCGGGGCGTTTGACCGTCACCAGGCCGTTTCCGCGAAGATCTTTCTCCAGCCGACACAGATTCCGCCGGGCATCTTGCCAGGGGTCCTTCGGACCCTGGTGGCAGCCCGCGAAGGTCGCGGCCACGAGCAGGACAAGACCGACAGCCCTAACCGGATGGCCGCCCTTGTGGGCGATGTACCTTTGCGTCACCACAAAAAGGCCCATACAACTGTCACTTCGCTTGCCGTTCATTTTCATCAATCACCTTCTGAATTCGGTCCCCGCAGTACGCCCACAGCCCGGACCATCGTTCACTGCATTGGCAAACACGTCTCGCGTGATTAGTAGATAAGCCGAAAAAGCGATTCAGATTTGCGCGCCTTCAAACGGTCACTCGTCACTGTCGGCCTTACCTTCATCACTAGCCCCCAGCCGGTATGGTCAACGACTCGTGCTCGCATCCAACTGAAAAGCCGCGGAAGGTCCGGGCCGCTCGCCTCGTACACGCCACCATTCCGATGCAACACGGTTAACAGCCGCACTCCGTCTCTCGCTATACCACGAGGCTCAAGCCTGGAGCCAAGGCGAGCGTTAAGAGCATTAACCATTGCGCCCGTTCCCGGTACGACTTGAAACAGGTGCGCCACGTGCAGTCTCCAAGCGCGCGAACCTGTCGCTTACTTTGTTGGTGCTTAGCCAGCTTCAAAGAGCCGAGCTCGAAAATGCCCGTCTGCTCCCTGAGCAATCAGAAAAGAGACAGCCCTCTCCACCACTCCGTTGTGGGCGTGAGTGCCGTGCCCATGGCCGCCGTGATGGTGCGCCATGGGTCCCAGCCACGGCTCAATGCCGGTGAGCTTGGTTGCATTAGCCATTTCCCAATCGTAAATGCGCGCGTCAATCCAACCATGGATCTTCCAGAACCACGGATGAACATGTGCAGAATAAGCGTCGAACAGTGTGTCGTATTTTGGGTCATCGTAGATTGGAGGGATGCCCTCAAAATCCAAACGGTATCGCGGCACGCCCCAGCCCCCGAACCGCTCATGCATTGCAGCGTGGATACCAAACTCTATCTGCGTCCCCAGATCGTCAATTGTGACGCCTGCTAGATATCGCGAGCATGTAAATTGCTTTGCCGCATCCAGGAAGCCCTGCCAGACGGCAGCGTCCTTTGCCGGATACCTTCGAGGGGTAAGCGCACGGTCCCTTGGGACCTCGTACGTGCAATCGCCGACCTGTGGAGGGGCCGACCATCCTCTAACTCGCGATCCACCGTGACCTTGTAGAAGGGCATCTACATGGCGAATCATCCCGCGGTGCATGAAAAGAAAGTCGCGCCCGGCCCGCCTACCGTAGATCACGCGCGCCGTATGATCCAGTGTCGGCGAGGGTGGAATCCATTCGGCTGGAAACGACACTGCAAATTGCCTCTTTGCATCCGGTTTCAATCTCTCCCAATGATCGCGCAACATGTGCCAGAGCAGGTGTTCCATGCGATAAGAGCGCTTCGCAAGCTCCTTGATGACTTCTAGCGGCATTTGAATCATTGCGAATTCACCGCCAGGAAGACTGTTCCCACCAGTCCATAATCGAAGCTGTTGTATTCACCCTCCACTATTAGGGAATGAGGTGTATTGTTACTCGTGCGATACAGCCACACGATAGTCTCATGACCAATGGGAACTCCCTGGGCATTCAGGATCGGGCGGTAAGTCGGTGCCAGTTGGGCAAGTAACTTGTATCCAGCCCCAGTGCTCGAGAGTCTTCCATCAACATATTGTTTTGCTTCTGTCATTGCGACTTCCGAGTTTGCTGCGTCTATGGACCAAGCGTTTCGCGCGGCGTCCAGTGCTATCTGGAGTGGCTCGGAGTCGTCCAAGTACTCCGCCAATAGGTGCGATGGATCCCGATTCATGGGATGACAGTAGCTTCCATAGGTCTCTACAAGGAGCCGGGCCGAAGTTAGTTTGTAGATTGGCATCGTTAGTCCTCCAATTCTAAAAAGAAAACGCTCTTCGCACATCGAAAGCCACTTGACGCTGCCGGTAGGTGCAGCGGTGCCGTAGTAAAGTCTCGAAGGTCGCCAAGGTCGCTTGGTTGCCGCCAGTCCCGACCAAGCAGGAATACGGCAGCCTGACGGAGATCGACGGTTCCGCTCAGTTCACGCACATTCGAAAAAGTGTGCCACAGTCCATCGCGCGGATCCCAGGGCGCAGGTGCGTGAACCGAGGTCACGCCCACTAGATAACTCTTGAGGATGGCGTCGGCGTTTGATCCAAAAGGAACCAGCGGCGGGTCGCTATCGACTGCCGGCAGCTTGTCGCCTGAGGGAAAGAGCATAGCGCCGGGACCGCGAGCCGCGCGTTGCCATTCCCACAGACTCGGCAGCCGCTTGCCTTTCCACCTTGCAAACGCTTCTGCGTCCGCCAGCGATAGCCATATTACCGGGAGGTCTGCGATGCTCTCCCAAACCGATGTTGCGCTCCATGAATGCGGTGGCGAATGACCCGTTGCTTCAGTAAACGCTTTGTACTCTCGATTGGAAACCTCAGTTTGGTCAATGTAGAACTCGTCGAGGACAATCGCTCCTTGCAGCAGAACGTGATCGCCGGGCGACCGCTGCAAATCCGTTGTGCCGCCTCCTATGCGGACCATTCCATTCGCCAGGATTTCCCGCACCTCGCGGAAAACACCGACCAGTTCTCCCTTGCGGCTGCGCTGGCCTGCTAAATCCGACGCATCGACCACGCGAAGCACTGTCTGACCCATTGGGCCGGGTTCACGCAGGATGAGGTTAAACTCAACGTACTCTCCATCCTCGACGCGCGCAACCGTCAAACGGTATTGCCCTAACGGAATCTGAAGGGGCGTTCTACCTAGCGAGCCAAGTAATTGCCGACGCGAGCTAATGCGCAGCGAAGTGAGATCGCTAGGTTGCAGCCACGCGTTGCAAGGCACGCCGTCCGTTTCGAGAGTAACCCATGCTAGGGAACGAGCACGCTCACGGTGCATTTCAATTCCGGCCATGCAAAGTGATAAGGCTAAGAGGGCAATCAATGAAACGCCAGCCACCCGCCTTCGCCGACGAATCCACCGCGCTATGCGGCGCGAAAGCCGAAGCGGACTCGCCAGAATCGGGTCGCCTGCCAGAAAGCACCGCAGGTCGGCGGCGACATGGCCCGCCGTCTGGTAGCGGTCCTGCGGCCGCTTCTCCAGCGATTTCTGGCAGATAATCTCCAGGTCTCGGGGAATTCGATTGTCCAACGCCTTTGGCCGGACCGGGTCCAATTCCGCGACGGCCCGCAGAATCTCGCCTTGGCTTTCACCGTTGAATGGACGCCGCAACGTCAACAGCTCATAGAGCACAACCCCCAGCGAGAAAATATCGCTCCGTTGGTCCACCGCGGTTCCCGCAATCGACGCCTGTTCCGGACTCATGTAATGACAACTGCCGATCAGGGCGGTCACCGCCGACCGACCGTCATCGCCCAGGTGCTTGGCGATTCCGAAATCGGTCAATCGCGGTCCGTGGTCCGGGTCCATGAGAATGTTCGATGGCTTTACGTCACGGTGAATGATCTGATTCCGATGAGCGGCGTCGAGCGCCTCCGCGACCGCGCCGATGGTCTCGGCAGCCTGCCGATACCAGGCACGGATATCTACCGTGCCGGTCCGTCCATATCTCCGGCCGCGCTCGAACTCAATGAACTTGGTGAGCGTCGGCCCGTCAACATACTCGCACGCGATGTAGTGAATCTCGCCGTCGAACCCGTACTTATAAACGGGCACGATGCCGGGATGCTTGATCGCGGCCGAACTGCGCGCCTCGGTGCGAAAGCGCGCGAGGGCTTGGTCCGAACCAATCAAGCCAGGAGCAAGGACTTTCAAGGCAACTTTTCGCCCCAAGATGAGGTCCTCGGCCAAGTATACCACTCCCATTCCGCCCTCGCCGATCCGCCGCAGGATCTGAAACTCGTCGATCCGAGCAGGGGCGTCTTCGACCGCCTCCTGTTCGCCGTGCGGTAGCGCGCTTAACAGCTCACGCGTCACGGCGGCATGGTGCTCAAGCAGTGCTTCGATCCGTTCTCGCGCCGCCTCGTCAGGACACGCGGCCTGAAGATAGGCGGCGCGCTGGTCCACAGGGGTGTCCAGGGCCGCCAGGAAGACGGACTTCTCGTCCCACTCTTTGACCACGAAATCATTTCTCCCTGCCTGGCCGACCTGTTACTAGCCGAAAATCCCGAGAACCCGTGCGCTTTCTTCTTACATGGAAGGCGAAATCAATTCCCGTCGCGCGCAAGCTGCTCATGCAACCATGCCTTGGCATAGCTCCAATTGCGCCGTACGACAGCCAATGTGGACCCCATGACGTCCGCCGTCTCTTGAAGTGTGGTCGCGCAGTAGAATCGAAGGGTCACGACCTCAGCGGCGTCTGCGTCGACGATAGCCAACTCGGCCACGGCTTGCCGCAGATGTGCGAAATCTATTTCCCCAGTTCCCGCTTCATGAGCGAAGTCGGTCAGAGGTTCGCGAGCGCCCTTTGGTCGCCTCTTATTGGCAAGATCGTGCCGAGCCCGTTCGACCCATTCGTCCTCCATGGCACGGCAAAAAAGGCGGAAGAACTGGCGGCGGCTCTCCGCGTTCAGCGATTCTTTCTCGAAAATCCGCCGGCATGCATCTTGCACGAGCGTTGTTGCGCTTGGCGTATTCGGCCCCTTGGCTCGTCGAGCAACAATACTCCGAGCCAGGCGCTTCAAATCGGGGTATACCCGGTGGAACAGGTCTTCCAGCGCCACCGAATCGCCCGCCCGTACTCGCACCAGGAGGGTGGTTACCGAGTTTGTTTTCTCGTTGTTACTGTGAGACATTGTCGCGTGCTTTCCGTTGCCATTTGAAGCGTGCACTAGTCGTCACCTCGAGCATGGCAGAAGAGTACTGCTATTGCAAATTCACTTCAATGGGCCTCGTCCAAGTGGGACCCCGATTCAGGTTTGGGTCCGGGACAACTCTGTTTACCCTTGGTCAAGTTGCCCAAGACACGTGATAGCGGTTCCTCCCGCCTTTCCGGAAAACAAAAGTCATGAGCGCCTAGCTTTTTGGCTGACGCCCAAAGTACGGACGTCACCCGTCCGAGGAGCAGCCTCGAACTAACTGTCCGTGGGAAAGGAATGCCCGATGAATGGACACTGCATCGATGGGTGCCGGCGCGAGAGTTACTGGGAGGGTTACATTCGGGGAGACGAATGTCGGGTTGCAAACAGAGAGCGCGGACGATCGGCGGTACTGCCGTAACGTTTCGTGGCTGCGCGACTTAGGGCGCTCCGGCGTAGACTTCGAAGCTGCCCGGAGCCGCTAACAATAAAGCCACCGAAGTTCTCGGTGGCCCGTCGATCTCCCCGGTCGCAACCGTGACGGTTACGTTCGCGCCCCCGCCTAAAACTCTCAAACTCTCGGCCTCTCGTGGTTAACAACCCGAATTGGTTAACAGG
>CAZMVD010000042.1:15820-30127 GCA_964569425.1 uncultured Phycisphaeraceae bacterium | reverse complement strand
CTTGATGGCCTCCTCGTTCGCCGCCATCCGTGTCTGGGCAGACATGGTCAAGTTCTCCCACTCGATCTTCGCCCTGCCCTTCGCCCTCACCGCCGCGTTCCTGGCCGGCCGGAATCTCCCGGATCGCACAGGACCCTACCCCGGGCAGCTCGCGCTGATCGTCATGTGCATGGTGGCGGCACGCAGTGTAGCCATGACCTTTAATCGCATCGTCGACGCGCAGATCGACGCGCGTAACCCCCGGACCGCCAACCGACCGCTCCCCGCCGGGCGCATGACTTTGGCGGCAGCCTGGACCCTGCTCACCATTGCCGCCGTCACGTTCGCGTTCGGCTGCGCGGGTTTCTATGCGTTCTTTGGCAACACGTGGCCGATCCTGCTTTCCGGCCCCGTGCTCCTGTATCTGTGCGGCTATTCGTTTGCCAAACGATTCACCCGCTGGTCGCATTTCTATCTCGGGTCGGCGCTGGCGCTGTCCCCCCTCGCCTGTTGGATCGCCATCCATCCGCCCTCGCTGGGCTGGCCGACCCTTTGGCTTATGGTCGCGGTCACTGGTTGGGTCGGCGGGTTCGACATCATCTATGCCTGCCAGGATATCGCGGTCGACCGGCGCGAAGGGCTACACAGCCTGCCGTCGCGTTTGGGGCCGCGGCGTGCCCTGTGGATTGCGCGTTTCGCGCATGGCGCGGCTGCGGTGGCGTTGATCCTGGTGGGGACCACGGCCGGTCTGGGGCCGGTATACGCCGTGGGCGTCCTGTGTGCGGTGGTGCTGTTGGTTGTGGAAAACACGCTCGTCCGAGCAGACGACTTCAGCCGGGTTAATCTCGCGTTTTTCACGATCAACGGCATGGTCAGCCTGGTTTTCGGGGCGTGTGCCATCGCCGACCTGTGGCTGTTTTCCCGCCCGTAACTCGAAATCCCGGCGATGACAAGCCCGCCGCCGCGGGAGCCACCACGACTATCGGACCCAATTCGAAATGGGCCCTGCAAAATGCGTGGAAACGGCCGCGTAATCGCGGTATGATCTGGCGACGGGGTCGGAGAGAGGACTGCGGGCCCTCGGGCGCGCCGGCTTTCTCTATCGGAGGGGAACAACCAGATGACGCGCACTCGCTGCATGTTCGCGCTGGCACTTTCGCTGGCGCTGGCTGCCATTCCCTATGCCCTGGGTCGTTCCGGTGGTGCGGGCGCCGGCTATTCCGGTGGACCGGCCACCTCCGGCGACAACTGCACCGCCTGCCATCTTCCGACGCCCAACGACGTGGGGTCCGGCTTTGTCGAGCTGCTTCACGCGCCGCGGCGCTACCGGCCTGGCGGCGTGTACGACATGAGCGTGCGCGTGGTCGATCCCGATCAGGCCGGTGCGGGCTTCTCCATCAGCGCGGAGAATCTCACCAACTTTCTCGGCACATTTATCATCGCGGACGCGGTGCGCACGGAGTTCGCCGATGGGAATGCCAACTACGTGACACAAACCGGAGAGGCCTACGCCGAGTCACTGGCCCAATGGTCCGCGCAGGGCGGCGCGCACGAGTTCCCCGTCCGCTGGCAGGCGCCCGGCATGGATGTCGGGCCCGTGACCTTTTTCGTCGCGGGCAACGCGGTCAACGACGCCGAGTCGATCAACGGCGACCGCTACTACGGCGCCCACCATCGCATGGTGTATGCCGTGCCCGGGGACGCCGACGCCGACGCCGACCTTGACTTGGTCGACTTCGCCGCACTCCAGCGCTGTTTTGACCCCGGCGCTGCGTCCGGCGATCCGGATTGCCACTTCGTCGGGCTGAACCCCTCCAGCGAAATCGACCTGGTCGACGTGGCGCTGTTTGTGGACGATCTCACCGGTCCCACCGCGACCCTCCCCGGCGGTTATTTCACGGCCGACCCCATTCGCGGCGGGCTCCTGTACGACAACTGGTGGAACACGTTGCGTGTGCCTGCCCCGGCCGGCAACCATCCGCTCTATCCGCCCATCGGACAGCAGGCCGGCAGCGTGACCTTTCGCTGCAAGGAATGCCACGGCTGGGATTACAAGGGGCGCGACGGCGCCTACGCCAGCGGATCCCGCTACACCGGCATCAAGGGCGTACTGGGTAGCACACTCAATCCCCAGGCGATCTTCGACCTGCTCAAGGCCGATCCCGCCATCACCCCCAACGGCCACCACATGGGCGCGTTCGGCATGACCGATGAAGCCATCTGGGACGTCGTCGCCTTTACGCTCGACGGCACCATCGATACCAGCACGCTGATCCTGCCCAACCGCATCTTCCTGGGCAACGAGGCGCTGGGCCAAGTGTATTACAACATCCAGTGTTCCACCTGCCACGGCGAAGACGGGAAGTTCATCAATTTCGGGACGGCACAGAATCCGGTCTACGTCGGCACGTTGGCCACCACCAATCCATGGGAGTTTCTGCACAAAGTTCGTATCGGGCACCCCGGCAGCCCCATGCCCTCCATGGACCTGCTCGGCTACTCGCCGCAGGAACTGGCGGGGATTGGCCGCTTCTCCGCCACCCTGCCCGCCCAATAATCGACCGGCCGCCCGCGTATCCGCACCGCACGCTCCCGTTCACTCCCCCGAAATAATCGCCTGCGCAGGTCGAATCTCCTCTTGACCGGCGCAGGGTAAAGGCGGTTCGGCGGCGATGCCGGCCGACGATTGGCACCGCGCGTCGCCCCTACTACGATGGCGCCCTCGTCTGCGACTTGAGGATGATTATGTTTGGCGATCTGTTGATTGTTCGGCTTCGGGCGGCGGAAAGCGCCCTTCGCGACGGCCGCATCGACGAAGCATACCGATTGGCCGGCGCTGCCGACCTTCGTGCCCATCGCCGTGGTGCTGCCGTACTGGCCGGGTTGAGCGAACTGTTCCTCGAACGGGCTCGTCAGCATTATCGCGCCGACCGTTTCACCGAAGCCCTCATCGATCTCGATCGGGCGGCCGCCGGCGGGATGTGGCAGGAAGCCATCGCCGAATTGCGCGACCAGGTGCGCCGGGTGGCCGCGGCCGTCCATCGCCAGGATCACTCGCATCGTGCGCGGCTGGACGAAGTTCGCCGACGCCTGGCCGACGGCTCGCTCGCCGCGGGACGGGAGTTGCTCGCTCATGCTGCCGAAGGCGACCCGGACGCCGTTCGACTCCGGCGGGAAATTGACCGCCGCGCCGAGAGCGCGGCGCGCATGGCCGCCGAGGCCGAGCGATTGCTTGCCGCCGGGAACTGGACCGGCGCGGCAGAGCGAATTCGACGGGCCCGCGGGTTGGATGCCCAGCACGAGGCCGTGGTGGCGATGGAGGCAGCCCTTTGTCGCAAAGTCCTCGATAGCGCTCGCGCAGCGCTCGCCGAAGGAATGCTGGGCCGCGCGGCCGCAGAACTCGATGGATTGGGTGCGCTGGGCAACCATCTGCCGGCGCGGCGCGACCTCGGCGAGGTGCTGCGGCTCGCGCGCGAGGCCGCGTCGGGGCTGCGGCGCGGCGCGTTTGCCGACGCCCGAGCGCGAATGCTGGCGCTCAAGCGGTTGATCCCCGGCGCAGATTGGGTGGAGAATGCCGCGAGCCAGCTTCAGCAGTTGGACGAGCTGCACACCAGCTTGATGGCCGGCCCGCTGGGCGACGAATGGACCCTGCCCCCTGAAGGCCGGATGACGCCTCTCACGCCCACGTCCGGGCCGGCGGCGTTGGACGACACCATAGCCATCCCCCTGCGAACGCCGTCTTCGGAGCGATTGCCTTCGCGGCTGATGCTCATTGTGGATGGCGGCGGGACCTGCCTGCTGCTGCTGAACCAGGCGGTCTCCATCGGTCGGGCGGCATGCGACGACCCCGCCGACGTGCCGCTGATCAGCGATATCGGAGAGCGGCATGCGAATGTCACCCGCACGGATGAGGATTATTTCCTGGTCAGCGCGCGCGACGTGGATGTCGCGGGGGCACCGACCCGGCACCGCCTGCTGCGCGACGGCGACCGAATCGTGCTGGGACGAAAAGCCAAGCTGACGTACCGCATGCCCAGCCGCCGCAGCCTCACCGCGGTGCTCGAACTCAGCGACACCACGCGCATGCCCAACGACGTGCGCCGGGTGCTGCTGTTCCATCAGCACGCGCTGATTGGCGCGGGCAGCGGTGCACACGTTCCCTGCCGCCACGCCGGTGTTCCGCTGGTGCTTTTCGAACGCGGCGGAGCCTTGTGGGTGCGGGCGAAGAATGACGGGCACGTCGATGCGGAAGCGCGGCTCCTGCCGCTGGGCGAGAGCGTGGAAATCGCCGGCGTGCGCATGGTGCTCCAACCGTGGACGATGAAGCTGCCGGGAAATGTGACGTAGTCCGGGATGGGCGATGAAAGCAGCGACCGGAAACGGCCCGTGAGTCGAAAGTGATTGCCGGGAAAATAATCGACAATCGACCATCGGCCATTGAAAATAGGAATGAAACGACCGGACCCGTTTCGCTGAGACCTCCGACTGGGTGAACCCTGCGATGCCTTATACCTTCAAACATGGCGACCGACCTCTGGACGACTTCACCATCCAGCGCGCCGTCGGGGCGGGCGGATTTGGCGAGGTCTACTACGCGCTCAGCGATGGCGGACGCGAAGTAGCGCTCAAGTACCTCAAGAGCAATCCGCACATCGAGCTACGCGGCGTCAGCCACTGCATCAACCTCAAGAGCCCGCACCTGGTGTCCATCTTCGACGTCCGGAAGAGCGCCGACGGCGAGTATTTCATCGTCATGGAATACTGCTCCGGTCCGTCGCTGCGCGACCTGCTCATTGCCGAACCCAAGGGCTTCGCCCCGGAAAAGGCCGCCTTTTTCGTCCGCGAGATCGCCAAGGGGCTGGCGTACCTGCACGACCGCGGCATCGTCCATCGCGACCTCAAGCCGGGCAATATTTTCTTCGACGACGGCTACGTGAAGATCGGCGACTACGGCCTGAGCAAGTTCATCTCCATTTCGCGGCACAGTGCCCAGACCTCGAGCGTCGGCACGGTGCACTACATGGCGCCGGAAATCGGCAGCGGACATTACTCCCGCGGCGTGGACATCTATGCGCTGGGTGTGATGCTCTACGAAATGATCCTGGGCCGCGTGCCTTTCGAGGGTTCGACCATGGGCGAAGTGCTCATGAAGCACCTCACCCAACAGGCCGAGCTGGACCATCTGCCCGCGCCCTTCGGTCGCGTGATCCGCAAGGCCATGGAAAAAGACCCCAAAGACCGTTACCAGACGGTGGATGAGATGGTCGACGATCTGCTCGCCGTCGAGGACGTGCGGCGCAGCGTCGCCGGATTCTCTACCCGCAGTCTGGAAGGT
Source organism: uncultured Phycisphaeraceae bacterium (assembly GCA_964569425.1). Classification (GTDB taxonomy): domain Bacteria; phylum Planctomycetota; class Phycisphaerae; order UBA1845; family UBA1845; genus JACQXM01. Next base: position 24,813 of record CAZMVD010000042.1, on the reverse strand, counting down.
GCAGTGCACCGCGGCGGTGCCGACGGCGCGGCATCCCCTGTCCCGTCGCCCAACCCCACGCCGCGCCCCTACGCCGGTCCGCGGCGACCATTTGCGGGAGCCGCGCAGGATCAGGAGCCCTGGGATTCGGCCAAGGCGCCGCCTCTACCGCCCAAGCTGGCCAAGAAATTGGACACGCGTGCCCGCAAGATTGAAAAGAAGCTGGCCAAACTGGCCGGGCGCGGCGAGCGCATCGCGCCGCCGTTCGCATCGCCCAAGCCGCCAGGAAAGTCGCGGCCAAGGCCAGCACCCCCGCTTCCGGGCAGCTCTCTGGGCAAGCGCATCGTCCTCACGGTTCTGCTCATGGTCGGATTGTCCGTGGCACTTGGAGTGATTTGCGGCGTCAGTTTTGGGTTGGAACGGGGCTTTGCCGCAGGATTGATGTCGATTGGGCTCTCCGGCGGCCTGCTTCTTTCGCGCGGCTCGATCAGCTGGTTTGGTGCCGATCTGGGCCCCACCTGGGCGGAACGCCTGGTTCGTATTGCCTGCACTGCGCCGTTGATGGCCCTGGGGGCCCTCCCCATGTTTGCAACGACGCCGCGCCCGGGGTTTGCATTGTGGTTGGGCTTGACGGCCATTGCCATGTTTGCCCGTTGGGAGAAGGCCGCCGAGGAATCCGTCACCGGCGAAATCAGCTTCGGCGCGGTCTTCAAGGCAGCGCTGGGAGCGCTGGTCCTCACAGCCATGTCCAGTCCCATGCTGGGCGTCGGCCCGCAAAAGATCATGTGGATGGCCGCCGGAATCGCGGCCATTGCCTCGGTCGTGACGCAGGCGAGTGCCTGGTGGCGCGGTCCGCGACTCATTTCGCCGCAACCAGCCAACGTGGAAGGTGAGACAAGCCCAACGGCACCGGCACCGAGTGAATCCTCACCCTACGGAGTGGTCATCGCAATGGCCGGCGAAGAGGCTACTCCTCAGTCCACGCCCCAGGTCGATTCCACAACCTCGTCGAAGCCACTTGTCGATCCAAATGCCGCACGACAGCGCTGGGGTGTCACACGCATGTTCTGGGGAGTAATCGCCTTCGTCACCATGGGTGGCGCGATCATTCTGTTGCTCATGCCGTTTATTCTCAATGAAATGAATCACGACGACGTCACCGGCACGATCATCGGCTGCATCGCCTGCGGATCGGTGATGCTGTTCGGATTACGAAAGACCACCCCAACGCGCCAACCCGGCTTCTGGCGAGAATGGCTGCGGCCGTTCCTTCGCATGGTGGGGATGTTCGGCCTCGGCGCGCTAATCACGGCCAGTATTCGCCATTGGCCGGAGTATGGAGACGAAGAGCGGGTGCTGAGCGTGATCGGCCTGGTTTTCTCATCCCTGATTCTTGTGCTATCACTGGTTCCAACGAGCAAACGCGCGGCAACCCCCGCGCCATTCCTTCGGCAAATGGATCGGGGTCCAGTCCCGGCAGCCTCGACGGATGCCCAGTAGCGATACCACCTGACCTAGTCTATTAAAGCAACAATTCATAACCGAAGCTGGCTTGGGTGGTACGATTGGTCTACCCGGCCAACCGGGTTACACGACGGGGTTCCGGAAATACGGTAACGAAATCGTCAATTCTCGACGGTTTTTTCTTGCCTCACGCCAGACCGTGGGTTATTATTTAACAGGTGATAATTATTCACCTTCGGGAAGTTTGTCGGGCCGAGAACCAATTGGCAGTACCGGGAGGCAAACCGATGTCTGGAACCGCGAGACTCATCGGAACACTGTTTGGTGCATTGACCTTGTCGCTCTTCGGCGCTTCCGCGGAAGTGGAGGCCCAGTCATCCAAGCGGGCTGGCGGGAGATCCGCCGCACCTGCGCGGGTGGCACCGTCCCGGGCGAGCCGCCCGGCGCAGTCGGCCTCCCCGCGGTACAACAGCTCGCCAGCAGCCCCAGTTGCCCACAGCAGATCAGTAGCGCCGCCGGTGCGTAGTGCCGCGCCGGCACCGCGCGCGGCCGGCCGCTCCATCAGTTCGCCGACCCCACGTTCCGCACCATCGAGTGTCTCGCGAACATTTACGCCCAACTCCGGCATCAAGGCACGGCCCAGCGCGGACCGTTCCGCCCCGCCCCCGACGCGCTACGTTGCTCCGACCAGTCGACAGACTCAATTGCCTTCGTCGTTTGAGCGTTCGACTGCTAACACGCCCCGTCCGGCCTTCACACAACGTGAACCTCTCCACAAGGGGAATTCACCCAGTCGCACCTTTGATCGGACGCCGCCGGCGTCGAATCGCTCGCCCGCGGTATCAGCGCAGCCGCGGAACTCGCGCACGACATCCGTTGATCGAAACACCGGTAGATCCGTCGAACGCGGAGGAGTCACCGCCTTGCGCCCGGCGGTCGCCTCCCGCGGTGAAATTTCGAGGACTCCAGAGAGAACCACTCGCGATCTGGCGAATTCTTTCACCCGGACGCCTCTGCAGCGCGTCTCGAATGCGACGGTCGACACGCCCCGCGGAAAGGCCGGCGTCTCAGGACCGGATTGGACGCGCTACGGCGGTGGCAGGGTGGACCGGGATCGCCAAAGCGGCTCCGTTGCCTATCCGCAACTGCGCGGGGACTTCGGGCGAGCGCCGCACGACCGTATCGGCCGCCACGACGACCGATTAGGGCGGCGCCACAGGTCGGGAAGCGACTATTGGAACCGCTGCTATCGACCCTACGGCGCGTACAATTACTGCTACCGCCCCTACTACCCGCGGTACTATTATCCGTATCGTCCGGTCTACGGCGGTTGGTATTCCGGCTACTACGGTTCGTTCGGGTTTACCGGGCTGTGGAGTTACCCCTACAACTACGGCTATACGGACACCGTGGTCTATTATCCGAGTTCCACGGTCACCTACGTGCCGCAAAGCTATACCACGGTGTACACTGATGGAGCGGACGGCGTGACCTACGCACCGCCGGCGGCGCAGCCGCAGGTTGTGCCGGCCGACCCGGCCGCGGTCGTTCCGGCCCCTGTGGAGCAACCGGCGGCCGCGCCCGACAATGCCGCGCCGACGCAGCCCCATCCGATCGAACTGGGCAATCGCGTCTTTGCCGAAGGAAGGTATGCCGAAGCACGTTCGCACTACATGGGTGCCGCGCTGGCTGACGAAAACGATGGATTCGCCCGGTTGTTCTACGGGCTGGCGAGCTTTGCCCTCGGCGAGTACGAGGCGGCGGCCGCGGCCTTCCGCCGGGCGCTGGCGCTCAGCCCCGAGTTGATCGACGCGCCCATTGATCTGCGCCAGTTCTACACGGACGGCGCAGCGCTGGAAGCCCACCTGGCCTTGCTGGAACGCCGCGCTGCGGAGTCGCCCGGCGATCGCGACGCGGGCCTGGTGCTGGGCTACCTGTACTACGCCACCGCCACGCCGGGAAAGGCGCTGGCGGAATTTGAGCGGCTGGTTGATTCCAAGGCCGATGACGAATTGGCGGCCTTGCTCCGCGATGCCGCCAGTCGGGTAGCGAAGGCAGCGCCCGCGGCTCCGTCGGACCCGGACCCGGCCATCCCGTAGTAGGCCAACGCCTGACGATGCAACCTGGCGGGGCGGGTGCGATCACCCGCCCCACCTTTTTTCCCTGCGCAGCGTACCGGGGTTTCGTGGTGAGACCGCGAGGTCGCCCCCGCGGATCAATGCTGCATTTCTCCCAACAACGCTTCCGTTTGATCCAGCAACCCCTCAAAGAGCTTCATGGCGTCGCGGAAGGGCTGCGGTGAAGTCATGTCCACCCGGGCCAACTTGAGCATGTCGATGGGATAACGACTGCTGCCGCCTTTCAGGAAACTGCTGTACGCCTCCACGGCGCCCGGTTCACCTTTCATGATCCGCGTGGCGATGTTGGAGGCCGCGCAGTAGCTCGTCGCATACTTGTACACGTAGAAGTTGTAGTAAAAGTGCGGAATGCGCACCCAGTAGCTGTCCACCAGTTCGTCGTGAACATACGCCGCGCCGTAATACTTGCGCATGATCTTGCCGTACTCGGCGTCCAGCGCGTCGGCCGTCAGCGGCCGGCGTTGTTCCGCCATTTCGTGGATGCGCTGCTCGAACTCGCTGAACATCGTCTGACGGAACACCGTCCCGCGGATGCCCTCGAGAAACTCGACCAGCAGGTACATCTTCATCTTCGGGTCGGTGGTCTGCGCCAGCACGTGGTTCTGAAGCAGAATCTCGTTGCACGTGGAGGCCACCTCGGCGCAGAATATGTCGTAGTCCGCGTAGACGTATGGTTGCTCCTTGCGCGAGAAATACGAGTGCATCGAGTGGCCCATCTCGTGCGCCAGCGTGGACATGTCCTCGTACCCGCCGTGGTAGTTCATCAGAATGAAGGGCTGCGTCAGATAGGACCCGCTGGAATAGGCGCCGCTGCGCTTGCCCTTGGTGGGATAGACGTCCACCCAGCGCGAATCGAACCCCCGGCGCATGGCGGAGAGGTATTCTTCCCCAAGCGGCGCCAGGGCGATATCGATCGTCTTGACCGCCTTGCCGTATTCGACCTCATACTTCTGCTCACTGACGAACGGCGCGAACAGGTCCCAGGCGCGAACACCGTCGTCCAGGTGCAGCGCGCGTTTGCGGATCTCCTGGTAGCGGTGCAGGAGCGGCAGGTGCTCATTGATGGTCGCCACCAGCGTGCGGTACACCTCGACGGGGATGTTGCCGCTATCGAGCGCCGCCGCCAGGCAACTTTCGTAACTCCGAGCCTTCATCGTCAGCATGTGACTCTGCACCGCGCCATTGAGCAGCGCCGCCGAAGTGTTGCGATACTTGCGATACGTGCCCACGATACCCTCATACGCCGCCTGGCGGACGGCCCGGTGCGGCGAACGCATCATCAAGTAGAACACCGAGTCGCCCAGTTCCACCGGTTTGCCGGACTCGTCCTGAATCGTGGGAAACTGAATGTCCGCGTTCTTCAAGAGACTGTAGGCATTCGAAGGAACACTCCGTAGCTCGCCGGTCATGGCCAGCAGCTCCTCTTCGCGCGGCGTCAGAATGTGCTTCTTCTGCCGGAAGAGATTGTCGAAGAACTGGCGATATACCGCCAATTCCGACTTCTCGCGCATCCACGAATCGAGGGTGTCAAACGGCAGCGACGTCAATTCGGGAATCAGCCAGGAAACCGACTCGCTGTACTTGACCGCCAGCGACCGCGCGCGTGATTCCAACGCCTGGTTGTCGCCTACCCGGGTGTCCTGGTCGGCCAGCAGCGACGCATACACCGAGAGCTTATCCAGCCGCGACTCGGTTTCCTCGCGCTCTTTGAAAACGTCCAGCAGGTGCCCCGCGCCCCTGGCGAGCGTGCCCTTGAAACGCGGTAACGCCTCGACCTTCTTTTCGACGGCGGCGTACTCGGCGTCCCAGGCTGCGCGGTCGGGAAAGATCGTCTCCGTGGCCCACAGGTAGCGCGCGTCGATCTCGCTGCGCTCGGGAATCCGCCGTGCGTCATCTGCGACAACACCGGTCCCCCCTGCCGATAAGGTCATCCACATCATCATCGTGAAGGTCCGTGGGAGATAGACATGCGTCCGCTTCATGGCAGCGCCTCTGGGCGGGGCACTTGACGGCATACCCCAACGACCCCGCCCGTCGCCGGGCTGCCCACATTCAAACTGCACGCCCATACGATACTCCTGGGAATCGAAACGGGCAATTCGGCGGCAAGCGTGCGGCAAGTCTGCACGCCCTTGGTGCATGGGTCCCGGCCGAGGCAAGACCCAACCTGCACCCCGGGACGGTTGCCAACTTGGTGGGGGGTGATTAGACTGCGTTTAACTACGCATCGACTCCGCTCGAACGAAGTCCTTCGCGATCTGGCGTGGGTTGCGTGGGAGTTGTCGTCCGGTTCACGGCGGCTGGCGCCGTGGGGGAATCGGATTTGCGCCTTAGCATTCGGGAAAGGTCTACGATGCCGCCATCGCTTGAGTCCGTCGCGGAGAGTATTCGCCAGGGTCGCATGGAAGACGCGCAGCGCGACCTGGCTTCTTTTCGGGAAAACTCCGAGAACCGTGCCGAAGTGCTGTTCCTGCGCGGCTACCTCGAGGAATCGCACCATCACCAGTCGGAAGCAGCACGCCTCTACCAGGAAGTGCTTGAGCACGACCCCCACCACACCGAGTCGGCATTCCGGCTGGCGCTGCTGGCCGACCGGGCGGGCGACGACGAGTCGGCCATCGAGTTACTCGAGAAATGCGTGGCAGACCAGCCCGCGCACGTGAACGCCCTCATCAACCTGGCCCTGCTGTACGAAGAGCGGCTCCGGCTCGACGAAGCCGACGAGTGCCTGCAGCGCGTCCTTGCCGTCGATCCCGGCCACCATCGCGCCAACCAGTTCCTCAAGTCCGTCGAAAGCTGCTACGACATGGTCTTCGACGAGGTCACGCAGCGCGAACGCGATCAGCACTCCGCCGTCCTGGATACGCCCATCACCGACTTCGAGTTGAGCGTGCGCAGCCGCAACTGCCTGCGCCAGATGAACATCCGGACCCTGGGCGATCTGCTGCGCTGCTCCGAAGCCGAACTGTTGTCTTACAAGAACTTCGGCGAGACTTCTCTGAATGAAATCAAGGCGCTGCTCAACCAGCGCAACCTCTCGCTGGGACAGGGGGAGCCGGAACCCCAGCCGGTCGAACCGCCGCCGCCGGAAAAACCCATGCGCTCCGTCTCGTTGACACCCAATCCCGACGGGACCCAGAACCTCAACAGGCCGGTTTCCGAACTGGAACTGTCGGTTCGGTCGCGCAAGTGCCTGCAATGGCTCGGCGTGTCTACGCTCGGCGAACTCGCCCAGCGATCGGAGGCCGAACTCATGGCCATCAAGAATTTCGGGCAAACGTCCCTGCTGGAACTCAAGCGGCAACTGGCACTGTTTGGTCTGTCACTGCGCTAGGCCCTTACCGTCCACACACGCACGGGCTGTCGCGCGGGCTTTAGCCGCGTGCAGGAACGGCCTCCCGACCCCGCCGGGGGTTCCGCCACAGCCGACGTGCCCGAGGCGACGCCATGAGCCACACGCCGCATGGCCGTACCTTTCCCCTTTCGCCACTCCTGCGTCTGTTGAGCATGGGCCCCCTGTACCTGCTGGTTGCAAGCGCCCAGGCGGCGATTCCATCGACCGACTCGTGGACCGACGCGCCGACCCCACCGCGCATCACTGTTCGCCCGGTTCGAGTTCTGCTCGCCACTTCCACAGAGCGGCTGCGCGTCGGCGCCGCGGGGGGCCTGACCATCCATGATGCATCGGGAAACGAGATCGTTGAGCACGACGAGGACGATTCTCTCATTATCACTCGAAACGGCGGACACCTGTGGCTGAGCGGCGCAGCGGTGGACACCCCCTGGCTCACCTTGGAATCCTCTTCCGCCTCCCCTCTCACGCTGGCGTTTCCTGAGCAACGCTCGTGGGCAGCGCCCACTTCGTATGACGGCACGCTGCGCGTCAGTCCCGATGAGCGCAGCGGCATCCGTGTGATCAACGAGGTCGGCATCGAGCCCTACGTGGCCGGCGTGGTCGCGGGCGAAGCCTGGCCTACCTTCCATGTAGAGACGCTCCGGGCACAGGCCATTGTCGCCCGGACCTTTGTCCTCGATCAGATGCTCCGCCGCGACGCCGCGCCGTGGGATATCGTCGCCACGCAAGGGGGGCAGGTCTATCGCGGCATCCGAACCGACCAGCTCGGACGCCGATCGCGCGAGGCCGCGGAATACACACGTGGCATCGTGTGCACCTGGCGCGCGGCGGGCGGCGAGCGGATCTTCCCCACCTACTACAGTGCGGCCTGCGGGGGGGGCTCGCAATCCGCGGCCATCTTCGGCGAAGGAGACCATATCCCCCCTCTGGCTGGAGGAGTGCGCTGCGACTATTGCCGCATTGCCCCAGGCGGCGCCTACCGTTGGGAGCCGGTGACCATTCCGCTGGAGGACGTTTCCGCCCGGCTGGCCGCGCGCTATCCCGCGTTGCAGGAAATCGGGCGGCTTTCAGACGTGCAGGTGATCGAGCGCAACGGCGACGGTCGCCCGGTGCGCGTGCGCCTCAGCGGCAGCGGCGAGGCGTCGTACGACCTTCTCGCCGAATCCTTCCGGCTCGCTCTGGGTGGCGGCCTCGTACGCAGTACCGATTGCAAGATTCAGGTTAAAGGTGACCTGCTGGAATTCTCTGAGGGTAAAGGCTTCGGCCACGGGTTGGGGCTTTGCCAATGGGGCGCGGAAGGACAGGCGCTGGAGGGTCGCCGCGCCGGCGAGATCATTCGCTTTTACTATCCCGGCGTGACCCTGCGCCGGGCTTATTGACACAGGCGCCGCACTCGCGTTGCATTGATGCTGACCGGTGCAACGTCGGCTGCCCGGTGGGAATCACCAGGAACGCCGCCCCGGCGCGGCACACAACCAATGCCTCGAACCAGACGGGACATGGTGTTCTTCATCCTCGGCGGGTTTTTCCTCACCAATGCGCTGCTGGGGGAAATGACCGGCGGCAAACTGTTCGAAGTGCCCGTGTTCGATCTGGGCGTGTTCTCCTTTGGCGGAGCCGTGCTGTCCATCGGCGTCATTCCCTGGCCCGTCGTCTTCCTCACCACCGACTTGATCAACGAATACTTCGGGCGCGAGGGGGTGCGCAAGCTCACCTATCTAGCGGTGGCCATGATCGTCTTTTCGTTCCTGGTGCTCTTTGCCGAGATGCTCGTCCCCGCCTGGTCGCAGTCACCCGTATCCAACGAGGCTTTCACCGCCGTTTTTGGTCAATCCATGTGGATTATCGTCGGGTCGATCGTCGCCTTTCTGATCGCGCAGTTGGTTGACGTGCTTGTCTTCCACGTGCTCAAGCGCCGTACCGGCCATCGGTTTCTCTGGCTCCGCGCCACCGGAAGCACCGCGGTCAGCCAACTGATCGATACGTTCGTCGTCCTGTACATCGGCTTCGTCCTCTCCGGCAAGCTTACCCTGAACGAATTCGCCCGCCTGGCCACG
>CAZMVD010000042.1:0-15810 GCA_964569425.1 uncultured Phycisphaeraceae bacterium | reverse complement strand
CACGGGCAACTACCTGTACAAACTGATCATCGCGGTGCTCATCACCCCGTTGATCTACGTGGGACATGGCATCATCGACCGGTACCTCAAGTCGGAAACCGACACGCCCTCGGCCGCGCCGGGTGGGAAGCGGCGACTGTGTGCCAACACCGCCTGCGGCATCGACCTGCCTCCGGCAGCCGGCTTTTGTCCGGCCTGCGGAACCCGCGTGACGATAAACTGATGGCCGCAAGGGGGCCGCTCGATTATGCTCTGTGACGCGGCGCGGGACCGAGCAGAAGTGTTGGTGCGTTCCGTCCGAATAGCATCGTACGCGGCAATGCGCCGCACATACAGACCGGGGGAATCTTATGGATTGGCTGCTGACCATTGTCGATGTTTTTGTCCACCTCGATAAGCACCTGGCCGGGGTCATCAACGACTACGGCGTGTGGACTTACCTGATTCTCTTCCTGATTATCTTCTGCGAAACCGGGCTGGTCGTGACACCCTTTCTGCCCGGCGACTCGCTGTTGTTTGCCGCGGGCACCTTCGCACAGATCGGCTCACTGAATATCTGGGTGCTGTTTGTGTTGCTGATCGCGGCGGCGATCCTGGGCGACACGTTCAACTACTGGATCGGAAAGTACTTCGGCCATCGAATCCTGGCCAACCCCAATCCAAGGTTCATCAAGAAGGAATACATCGCGCGCACTCACGCCTTTTTTGAGAAATACGGTGGCAAGACGATCGTCCTGGCCAGGTTCGTGCCGATCATTCGTACGTTTGCTCCCTTCGTGGCGGGCGTGGGGGCGATGACCTATGCCCATTTCCTGGCCTACAACGTCATCGGCGCCATCGCGTGGGTGTTGATTTGTGCGGGCGGCGGGTACATCTTCGGCGGGTTTGAGATCGTCAAGAACAATTTCAGCCTGGTCGTGCTGGCGATTATCATCATCTCGGTCATGCCCGGCGTGGTGGAGTACGTCAAGCACCGCCGCCGGGCCGCCGCGCCTTCGTAACGGCGGGCGTAGCTTTCCAGGCTTCCGACCGTTCAACGATCGAGGACATCCAGCATGCGCGCGACACAGCCCGACGCCGTTCAATCGCCGATGACTCGCCTACACTTATCAGGGAACCGGCGAGCGCTCGGAGAGCCACGCCTCGCAGCCTCCCTGCCCCGGTTGCGCTTTCGGTGCTATCCGCATCTGCAACGCCGTCTGCGCGCGATCCTCATCCTGCTCTGTCTGCCCCTACCGGGCTGCACGCACTTGCTCGGTCCGGACACCGCCGCCCCGGTGCTCCGCCGCGCGGAACCCGAGCAGGGCGGCCGTTACTTTCTGTACGTACCGAGCAGCTATGATCGCACGCAAGCCTGGCCACTGGTCGTCGTGTGCCACGGTGCCTTTCCCGACTCACCGGAGGCCCAGATTCAAGCCTGGGCCGACCTGGCGGAATCGCGGGGGTTTCTCCTTGCCGCCCCCGCCCTGACCTCCGCCGTGGGCCTTTCCGCGCCGAAGGCCGCCAAACAATTGCCGCGCCTCCGCCGTGATGAAGCCCACGTCCTGGGCATCGTTCAGCACGTTCGCGGCGGCTACACCATCTCCGACGACCGGATCGTCCTTTACGGCTGGACGGGGGGAGCCGTAGCGGCGTTGCATATCGCGCTGCGTCATCCCGATCTGTTTCGCGCCGTCGCCGTGGTTCAGCCCAAGTTCGACGCCGCCTATTTCGTCGAGGCCGACAACAACGTCGATCACGCGCAGCCCGTGTACCTGCATTACGGCGCGAATGACTCATTCACCGGCAAACATGGCCGCCGGTGCGCCGAGTACCTGCGGCAAATCGGGGTCGACTTGCACGACACCACGATCGGAACCCCCCGAGCCGAAGAACTGCGCGGCGTCGTGTCGTTCTACGAGCGCGTGATCCGTGAGCCCTGGGTTCGAATCGCGATGCACCCCGGCCCCAGCGGGAATCCACGTGAGCGGCGCTTCGTTCTGCACAGCAATCGATCGGTTTCCCGTTACCGCTGGAGCTTCGGCGACGGCGACGAATCGCCCGTCGCTGAACCGACCCACACGTACGCGGAAGCGGGCGCCTACGCCGTCAGCGTGATGGTATACGACGACGCCGGCCGAAAGCACACACGTACGCTTGACGTACTCATTCCCTGATCCGCTGCGCGCCGTCGGCGCTGCGGCCGATGCACCACGACCGCGTGCTGCAGGCTCGTGAAGCCGCCGCGTGGCCCGGTATGCTGCCTGCTTGTTTTCTAGGGACGCTGCGCCACCGACGTGGGTCCGCTGACCTGAAAGCGTTGCGCCGCCTCGTGGGCCCGGCCGGACAACTTGTCTTCCACGAGAACCTTGAGCACATACTCTCCTTCGCCCAACACCGGAGGAAGCGTTACTCGCTGCGCGATGAAGAAGTCCTGGCGGCGCTTCCGACACACATCCACGATTTCCGGCTCAGCATGTGACCACATCGTCTGGCCGTCTGCCGTCAGCAATTCGAGCCGCGTGGCCACCACGGAACGGTACTCGCCGCCCGGCGTCCTTTCGGCGCGCAGGTTGCCGATTTCACTGTAAACGATGCAAGGCACGCTTCGCCCGGCGACAAAATCCTCCGCCCCCAGCTTCTCATACACTCCGAAAGTGACAACCCGCCGGCACAACGCGACGGTTCCCACCGAAGGATCGGCGCGCTCGGCGATCAACTCGCGCAGGCGCTCCAGCCGCACCAAGGTGTCTTCTCCGGTATGCGGCGCATCGCCCAACGCCGCGCGCAGCGACGTCATCGCCTCCAGCGCCGCAAGCAGCACGCGCCGCGGCTCCTCCGCCAGCCCGCGCCCCACCGTTGAGCCATCAAACGACTGGCCGAAGGCCAATTGCGTCATCCGCCAACGCCACTCCGCCTCCAGGTCGCCCCGTTCTCCGGCAACCTGGGCCAGTTGCGCCAGCAGCCGCTCGACGCCCGCCAATTCGGCCTCTGCCTGAGCCGCCAGCGGTTGATTGGAAGTACTCTGTGAAGGGGCGATAGCGGCGTCGGCGGGAACCAAAGTGGGAGCCGATCGCACCTGCACCGACTTCACAACTGGCAGCGCGGGTAACGGCGCCGACGCTTCCTGTTCCGACAACGCCAACTGATGATTGGTTGTTACTCGCGCCGCAGAATCCGCCGGGCGCGCCGGATCGGGAAGTTTCACAGGCGCCGCATCCCCCGTCGCCGGAGGCGCGGACGGCATTGGAGAAACCCGGGCAACCGGTCCCGGCGATGCCGCGGGCACCGCCGCTGCCGATTCGTCCGATTGGCGATACTCGCGCGTGCGTTCCAGGAATTCCTGCACCGCCGCGAGGGCAGCGGGATCCTCGGCCGCATCGGGCATGACTGTAGTTTTGGGCGTTACCGAATGGCTTCCGCCCTGCCCGTCGGCCGCCGTGCCCTTGGCACCCCATAGCGGCGTTTGGCACCCGCTGATGGCCATCATCAGCGCCGAGATTCCCGCGCCTCGGCGCAACGCCCGTCTCCATCCGTGGTTGTTCATCATCTCATCCCTGACTGATACGCTGCGCGCACCTATCCTCGGCCCGCTACCGCCGCGGTGCGGCCCGCGCTGTGCGCCACGATGAAGCGCTCGACGGAGCACTCCACCGTCGCCAGACCGGTCTTGACCGCCACATCCGCGGCCAGCAACTCCCGCTGTTGAGCCTCAAGCTGGCGCACCGAAAAACCATCCAATCTTCGCCGGGCCAGGACCGGATCGGCGAACAGCTTCCGCGCCAGCACATTCAGCGATACACCGGCGTCCAGTTCGCGCCGCGCTTCCAACAGCCGGCGCACGCCCCACGCCAGACCCGCGATCGCCCTTCCGGTGGCCGCCCGGTCCGTCGCCAGCACCTGCTCCCAGGCCCGCAGCGCATCCTCGACGCGTCCCTCGGCCATGGCGTCGGTGACGACAAAGACCTTTTCTTCGCGATAGCTGCCGCTGAGCGCCTCGATGTCCGCGGTACTGATCTCACCACGCGGCCCCACATAAGTGGCCAGCTTGCACAGCTCCGCATCCAGCATTCCCGGCGCGTCGCCAAGCTGTTCGCGCAGCCGTTCTGCGGCATCGAACGCGATTCGTTTTCCATAGGCCGACTTCGCCCGCTGAACCAGCCAGGCCGCCACCGCGCGCCCGCGCGGCGCTTCGCAGACGATAACCTCCCCCTGCTTCGCGATGATCTTGTACAGCCGCGTGTTCTTCGGCAGGCTGTCACACAACAGCAACAATGCGCCATCGTCGCCGGGCGAGGCGCAAAACCGCTCCAGTACGGCCCGATGGGCGCTGATAAAGTCGTCGGCGTCGTCCACCACGACGATTCGCCGGTCGCCAAGCAGCGATGGCGTGCGCACTTCGTCCAGCACGTCGGCCGCGGAGACCCCATCGCCGTCGAAACGCACGGCGCCCGAACGGTCCGGGTCATCACCCAGACGTTTCAGCACCTCGCGCAGGGCCTCGCTACGCAGGAATCGATCGGCCCCGACGATGGCGAACAGGTTGGCGCGCGAAATCTCGGCCTGGGCCAAAGCTCTGCCCCCTCCCATGAACCATCCCGTCTACATTCAATCGGGATTGCGGTTCGCCTCCGCCATCAACAACAAACGCCGCTGCGCTTCTTCGACCAGCGCCGTCGATTGCGGATCGATCTTCGCCGCCCGCAGATAGCATTCCCGCGCGAGCAGCTCATCGCCCTGGAAAATGCCCAGATCGCCCAGCCGAATCCACGCGTCCGCATCCTGCGGATGGGCACGCAGCACGGTTCGCAGCCGCTCCGCCGCCGCACCGTAGCTTCGCTGTTCCCGCAACACATCCGCCGAACCAACCAGCGCCGAACGCATTGTCGGGTCCAGTCGCAGGGCGATATCATAGGCCGACTTCGCCCGCTCCAGGTCCCCTATTCGATAGAGCAACGCGCCCAGTTCGTCAAACGCCTGCGTGCATTGCGGATCCAGGGCGACCGCTTCGCGCAATCGCGAAATCGCACGACGATGATCCCCCCGTTCGCGCAGTGCTCTTCCTTCAACCAGTAGTTTCTCCACCCGCAACCGAACCGCCTCCTGGCTCGGCGCTGCGTTCCTGGTTCCGTCCGCTTCCACCACACTTGTCGATTCCACACCGTCCGGCGATGTCGAAAGCGGAACCAGCTCAACGCTCATGTCCGCGCTTTCCGAGCGGTTGCCCCCACGGTCGCGCACCACCACGCGCACCGCCACGCGGCCGGACAGCGTTTCCGGCACGACCCAATCGAAGCGCCCCGTATTGGCCAGCGGCTCCGTGGCCAGCGGCTCCCAGATCTCGGCCGGAGGCAGTCGATACAGAAGCTCCACCGGTCGCGGCGGCAAGTGCGCATCGATGGCCGTCCACCGTACCTGCACGACACGCCGCCCCAGCGACGACGTTTGACGCAGGTCATGAAGCTGCACCACCGGCGGGGTATAGTCCACGAACACCTGAAGTTGTGGCGGGGTGCCGCGGCCCGGTGTCTGGGCGGAGGAACCCGTGGCATTGGTCACCACAAAGTAGAACCCAAATGCGCCTTCGGCCGGCGCGTGAAACGTGATCGGTGATTGGCGGTCCTCATCGTGCCCGTATTGGTGCCACGTCGCGCCACTGTCGGTCGTGTACCATAACTGAACGCTGCTGAGCGGATGCGCATCCGCCGGCACCGTGTACTCAACGTCAAACACACGCATGGGAACGGGGACAGGGTCGCCGGCGCGCGCGCGAAGCGCCATGCTGGACAAGACGACAATCCAGAGGGCAAGGACGTGGTTCATTGCGGTTCGCATCCTGCTGTTCCGCGTGGCCTGGAGGAGGTCCGCCACTCCGTGGCGGGCACTTCATGGTATCATTGAATATCGGCCCTTGCAGACAAGCGGCTCCACACGAGGTGTACCGATTGGCTCAGCGGTGATACAGAATCGTTATTCGATTGCCGACAAAGCACATTGATATTAGACAATCTATTATGCACGACTGGCTTTTTCACTTTAACTCGATCTACCTTGCAAGGCTAACTCCCATTTTACCAGCCAGGTCAAAATATAGCAAAGAGAAGGCGACATAACGTTGGCAACATACGGCGCAGTACGAGCCTTCCTAAGGAAAAAACCCCGTTTCTGGTTTGGAAAAGCCGCAACAGCCGATAATGGCCTTTGCCGGGAGATTGACGCCGTGCTAGACTCAAACGGCGTTGTACGCACAATAACCGGCCGTTCGATGATCCGGCTGGAAGCCCTACCATAACGAAAGGCCTTTCAATGCAAGAATACGAACTCCTCAAGCAAATGGTCGAAGAGGCCGGCGACGACGTTCGCAAGGCGACCGGCGGCAACAAGGCCGCAGGCACCCGCGTCCGCAAGGCCATGCAGCAGATCAAACAAGCCGCCCAGGAAGTCCGCAAGAAAATCCTGGAAGTTCGTTCCGATCAACCTGTGTGATCAGAAGATTCCCGCGGCCTTACTTCCCAAACTCGGTCAATTCGGGGCAGAGTGACGCTCCGCGCCCCGGCTGGAAGCTTTGCCCATGCCACCGCCTTACCTCTTCCCGCTGGACGGCGTAGACCCGTCGTCGGCCGTGCTGGACCACGCCCGGATCTATGATCTGCTGCCCCACCAACACGAGTTTGCTCTGCTCGACGCAGTCGTCTTCGTGGATGACGATAAGTCACGCATCGTCACCCGCCGCGATCTGACTCTGGACGACTGGTGGGTCCGCGGCCATGTGCCCGGGCGCCCCATTCTTCCGGGCGTCCTACTGCTCGAAATGGCCGGACAGACCATGGGCCTGCTCGCCAAGCTCCGCGGCCTTTTCGACGGCTTCATCGCATTTGGCGGCGTGGACGAATGCAAGTTTCGCGAGGCCGTGGTGCCCCCCTGCCGCGTGTTGATCCTCGGCACCAGTGAAGAAATCCGCTCGCGGCGTATCATGTCGCGTGCCCAGGGGGTCGTGAACGGCAGGGTGGTTTTTGAAGCAAGGGTCACCGGTCTGACCATGCCCTGACGCGTACCCGACGCCGTATCTAATGATGCGGGCCGGGGCACGCCGTTTTCTCATTCTCGCGTTACGAGGTTCGGCCCAACAAAGTCAGAATGACTATCAGCGCCAGGATGCCGAACACCCACGGCAGACTGCGGATCAGCGTATAGCCCAGTTCTATCGCTTCTCGGGCTGTTTCTTGGCGCATGTCGCTGGCCAGTTGCTCCGCGGTCTCCTCGAAGATATCCACCGGCAGACTCTGGCACGCTTCCCACTCTTCGAGCATGGCGGCGGCATGGGCGTACCTCACCTCGGCACGCGGCGACGTCGCCCGCGCCAGCACGCGCGTCACCCGTTCCCAATCCCAGCGCACGCTGCGCGGCGCGTCACCCGACGCAGACAATTGCGCCGACGCCTGCACGTCGAGCATCTCCCGCAGCACCATGCCCATCGCAAAGGTGTCCGCCGAGCGGTCGGCAGCGCCGTCGGGCGTCATGTACTTCGGCGTGCCCACGGGTCGCTCGCCTTCGCAACCAATCGACACCATGCCGATATCCGCGAGCCGCGGCTGGCGATTCACGAACACGATGTTGGTCGGCTTGATGTCGCGGTGAACCAGCTCGGCATCATGCAGCGCCGCCAGACCGCGGAGCATCCGCCGCCCCAGCTCCAGCGCAATATCAGGACGCAGCCGCCCCGCCTCGATGATCGTGCTGAGCAGCAGCGGCTGGTAGTTGCGCGGAAAGTCGTCGTGAATCATCGCGGCGGGAAAACGCACGTCGTCGGCGAGGTCCATCGTGTAATACAACATCTGCCCCACCTGCCCCACGTGGTAAATCGTGATCAGGTACGCGGCACGGCGCACACGCTTGCAGTACGCCTCCAGCGCCTCGCGCTCGCGGCACCGCGCCGAAATGCGCCCGATACGCTCCAGGTCGATCGTCTTGAGCGCCCGATACACCCCCACCCGGTCGCGCACCACCCACACCGACCCGTAAGCCCCCTCGCCGCACAGTACCACCCGCTGATAATCGGGAATCGGCCAATCCGCCGGCTCGGCCAGCGTGCGGATCACCCGCGGCAGTTCTGACGGCGCGATATCGCCCGGCGCGGCCTCCGACTCACGCAATGCCACCGCCAATTTCGAAAACGCCGCCCTCGACGCCTCTCCCCCCGGAATCGCACCGGACTGTCGCAGCACGCCACCGACCGCGCTGACGACGGGATTCTGCCGTCGAAGTTCCTCGACCGCGGCGCGGCACGCAGTGCAAGATTCCAGATGACGCTCCAGCGGCGCCGCGGCCGGTTCACTCAAGCGGCCGTCCTCATACGCCGCCAGCCGCTCCCTGTCCGGGCAGGCGCTCATTCCCGCACCTCGTACAGACTTTCAAACAGGTCCGCGTAGCACTCGCGGATGCGCCGCAACACCCGGCTCTTGGCCACGTACACCTGGTTCACCGTCAGCCCCAATCGCCGCGCGATCGCCAGCACCGGCACTTCCTCCACCACGTACATCCAGAACGATTGCAGTGTGTGCACGGGAAAATCGCAACGCAGCGTATCGAGCAAAAACGCGACCGCCGCGTGGTTCCATTCGCGGCGCCACAGCCGTTCGTGCGGGTCATCCGCGTGGGTAGTCTCGGCGAGTTCCCGCACATCCACCGGGCTGCGCCGCCCGCGCTCTTCAAGGTGGTCGCACACCTTGTGCTCGGCAATCCGCCGCAGCCACGCGCGGAAGCTGGTCCTCTTCTGAAATGTGGGAATGGCCTTGACCACCGCCTCCATGCACTGCTGCGTAACTTCCTCGGCCGCCTCGGAACGCAAACCGCGGTGCCGCGCGTAGCGCAATAGCAGCGGACGATAGAGCCGGTCGAATTCGCCCCACGCTCCATCGTCTTCAAAATCGCGAACGCGGCTGAGCAGGCTGCTTCGCGTGGCCAGGGTGTCCGATTCCGGCGGTAACATGCGCGACTCGCAGAGCCCCCGATATAGGTTAGGCCGACTCGTCGCCGGTTTCCCGCATCGGCGTCGGGCAAGACGACCAGTCGACGCCCCCCGTTCGCCCCGAAACGCCCGTCCCCCTTACCAAGGGGGACTACACGGGGTTGCGCAAGCCGCAGCCTGCGGTCTCGTCCTGCCCATCCCCCTTACCAAGGGGGACCAAAGGGGGTTGCGCAAGCTGCGGCCTGCGGTCTCGTCCTGCCCATCCCCCTTACCAAGGGGGACTACAGGGGGTTGCGCAAGCTGCGGCCTGCGGTCTCGTCCTGCCCGTCCCCCTTACCAAGGGGGACTACAGGGGGTTGGCGAGAAGCGGACCGCGGGGCGAATGATCCGAGGGTCGCCCAACCTCCATTACGCAGACCAGCCAACGGCGGGGCTGAAATCGACTTCTCGAAACGCCCCACTTCATTTTATCCGCATAAACTCAACAAACAAGATTTTTCGGAATTTTCTGTAAGATTTTCGCCCCCTCGCGGGACTACTCCACGGGCGGATGCGTATCCGCCGCCTGCAACGGCCCTGCGATGGCAGGCTGAAGCAACGGAACAAGCGCCCGGAGCCGCGCGGCGAGTGCCAAGTAATTGGCACTCTAACCACGGAATTTCACCACAAAGGGCATGAAGAACAGGAAGCACATCCTGGAATCGGAGAAACGATCATGAAAGCAATCAGCCGTAGGCAACCTCAGGCCATTCCTCGCGGGGGCGCGCGTCTTGTCTTCGTGCTTTTCGTGTTCTTCGTGGTGGGCACGCTGCCCGCACAGGGCGAGGAACCCGGCTCGATCGTGGGCTGGGGGTCGCAGTTTGTCGGTGCTGACCTCAGCGAGGGGTTCGTCAGCGTGGCCGCCGGCAGTTACCACAGCCTGGGGCTGAAGGAGGACGGGTCGATCGTGGCATGGGGAAAGGACAACTATGGCCAGGCGAACGTTCCCACAGCCAACGTGGATTTCATTGCCGTCGCCGCGGGTAGGAATCACAGCATGGGGCTCAAGACCGATGGTTCGATCGTGGCGTGGGGGTGGAACGGCAGCGGTCAAGTTGATGTCCCAACGCCCAACACGGAATTTGTGGCCGTGGCCGCGGGAGCGTACCACAGCCTGGGACTGAAGGCCGATGGGTCCATCGTGGCGTGGGGAAGCAACA
This sequence comes from uncultured Phycisphaeraceae bacterium, assembly GCA_964569425.1. Lineage (GTDB taxonomy): Bacteria > Planctomycetota > Phycisphaerae > UBA1845 > UBA1845 > JACQXM01. The sequence goes on along the minus strand of CAZMVD010000042.1, from coordinate 5,664 downwards.
ACTACGGCCAGGTCAGTATCCCCGAGCCCAATACTGAATTCGTGGCCGTGGCCGCGGGCGGCGAACGCAGTCTAGGTGTAAGGGCCGACGGGTCAATCATAGCATGGGGAAGGACCACTGGCGGTCAGGACACAGTCCCCAGACCAAATATGGGTTTCTTGAACGCCGACGCAGGCTAGGGTCATAGTGTGGGTCTGAAAGCCGACGGGTCGATCGTAGCATGGGGATCGAACAGCTACGGTCAATCGAGTGTCCCCCAGCCCAACACCGGCTTTGTTGGAGTGGCCGCCGGCGTTTTTCACAGTCTGGGGCTGAAAGCGGACGGCTCCATCGTAGCCTGGGGGTGCTTGTCACCTGTCCTTATCTACGGGCAATGTGACGTACCTTCGCCCAACGTCGGTTTTGTGGGCGTTGCTGCGGCGAATCTGCACAGCATTGGCTTGAAAAGCGACGGGGCCGTCGTGACGTGGGGGTGGAAAGACGACGGTCGAACTACCGCACCGGAGCCAAATGAAGAGTTCGTGAGCGTGGCCGCGGGGTTGTTACACAGTCTGGGCCTGAAGATGGATGGTGCGATTGTGGCGTGGGGAAGTAACAGCGAGGGTCAGACAAGCGTTCCAGCGCCCGCCACAAACTTCGCAGCCGTGGCCGGGGGAGGGCGCCACAGCCTGGGACTGAAAGCCGATGGATCCATCGTGGCGTGGGGGTGCGGCAGTCCTTTCAACTACGGGCAATGTGACGTACCCGCTCCAAACTCAGGATTCGTGGACATAGCGGCTGGTGGTATGCACAGTCTCGCACTGAGAGCCGATGGATCTATCTTGGCGTGGGGAAGAAACAACTCCAGTCAAATAAACGTCCCCTTGCCCAACGCGAGATTCGTGAGCGTCGCCGCAGGCGACTACCACAGCCTCGGACTTAAAGCCAACGGGTCAATTGTGGCGTGGGGATCCAATGGTTCCGGACAATCCGACGTTCCTGTGCCCAACACTGGTTTCATCGCCATAACTGCGGGTGGCGGGCACAGCTTGGGGCTGAGAGCCGACGGGTCCATCGTCGCGTGGGGAACAGACTCATCCGGTGAGACCAATGTCCCCGCGCCCAATACGGGGTTCGTGGCCATGGCTGCGGGCAGCAGGCACATTCTGGGGCTGAAGGACGACGGGTCTATCGTCGCATGGGGAAGGAACGACTCTGGTCGAACCGACGTCCCCGCGCCCAACGCGGGCTTCGTCGCCGTAGCTGCGGGCAGCGAACATAACCTCGGCCTGAAAGGCCTCTTCGGCGATCTAAACGTCGACGGCGTCGTCGATTGGTCTGACCACGCATTGATGGCGGATTGTCTGGCCGGGCCGGGGCTTGTGCGGCCGTTGGGATGCGATCTGGCCCGGCTCCGCGGCGGCTGGTCGGTGGACCTGGCCGACTACGCGCGCTTTCAGCGACTGTTTGAGCCGTAAGTCTTCGTAGGGAGACAGGTGTAACATGATGAATCTTCGACCAAAGAACCGAGCGGGCGTCGTCGTTTGGCCAGCGATTCTGTTCGTGACTGGCGGTGCGGCGTTCGTATGGGCTGCGGACGAGTGCGTCATTAGTCAGGCAGTGGAGATTACTCCTTCGGAGCAATTTCCCAACAGCCCGTTTGGCGTCGCCATGGCTTTCCACAATGGGCTGCTGGCCGCGAACAGGGAGGTGTATGACGCCCAGCAGCGTTACGCCGGAGGCATCGTCTACCTGTTTGAACACGACGGCTTCGCCTGGCAGGAGCAGGCCGCCATCGTTCGGTCCGTCGCGGAAACCGGCGCGCAGTTCGGCGCCGCACTGGCGGTGCATGACGACCTGCTGCTCGTGGGCGCTCCCTTCTATTCGACACCCGGCCAGACGGGGTCCGGCGCAGCCTACATCTTTCGCCGCAGCGGCGCAGACTGGACGGAGGAAGCGGTGCTCACGGCGCCGAACCCGCAGGCAAACGATCGCTTTGGCGCAGCCGTAGCGGTCCGCGGAGAATGGGCGTTCGTGTCCGCGCCCCACCAGCCCGGCACCAACCCAGCACCCGGCGTGGTACACGTCTTCCGACACGATGTGCACGATTGGCATTGGCACGCTGCGCTTTCAGGCTCGCAGGCGGCGTGGGCCGACGAGTTCGGTCGGTCAATAGCGCTATCCGACACCTGGCTCGTGGTGGGTGCCCCGAGAAACGGCGGATCACCGGCCGAGGCCTTCGGCGCGGTATTCGTCTACCGGCTCGACGAGGGCGTATGGAATCTCGATGCCAAGTTAACGGCACTCACTGACGGAGAAGTAAGGATGCTGGGCACGTCGGTGGCCGTCTCCGGCGACGTGGTGCTGGCCGGCGCTCCCGCTTCCCTGTGTGGAACATTGCCCGGCTGCGGCGCTGCGCTGGTGTTTCGGCGGGCGGAGTCGGGGTGGACGCAGGAAGCCAGGTTGTCGGCCCTTCAGCCGGATCATTACGACACGCAGTTCGGTGGGGCGCTGGCGATTCAGGGTGATCTGGCGGTGGTGGGCCGATCGGCCGGCGCCTATGAGTTTGCCGATGGGAGTCTGGCATACGTCTACCGGCGCGAGGCCGGGACGTGGACGCCGCTGGGAAACCTGCGATCTCCAACCAGCGCCTTCCCATCCACGGGCAGGTCGTCGATCGTCATGGAGCCTCGCGGCACGTTTCTCGCCACGCCGCACGACGCGCGCAACGTCGTCTACCGATTTGAACTGTCCACGGCCGACTGCAACGGCAATGGCGCGCTCGACGCGTGCGATCTGGCCGCGGGCGCCGCGGACTGCAACGTCAATGGCATTCCCGACGAATGTGAAATCGCCGATGGTGCCGCCTACGACTGCAACCAGGACGGGCTGCTCGATGAGTGCCCGCGGACGTTTCCCACCTTGACTCCGACGAACAGTCAAGCCCGCGACTTCGGGTATGCCGTGGCCGTGGCCGGCGATTACGCGTTGGTCGGCGCGCCCCTGGCGCGGCCACCCGGCGTGAGTCCATTCCACGGAGCTGTCTTTGGTCTGCACCGAGATGAGTTGGGCTGGCAAATCGAGCAAGTGATTACATTCCCTGACGCGACAGCGGGAGCCCTTCTGGGGTATGACGTCGCAATTGATGATAACACGGCCGTGGTCGGTGCTCCCGGTTTCAGCATTGACGGAACACGCGGCGCCGGAACGGCGGTAGTCTATCGGCACACGAATGGTGAATGGGCCCAGGAAGCCCAATTGAAGGTCGAGGACGATTCTGCGGCGTCGGCAAATCAGTTCGGAGCGGCCGTAGCCATCGATCGTCCGTTCATCGTAGTTGGCGCGCCGACTCACGATGCGCCTTTGGATGGCGTGAACCGAGTGGATACCGGATCCGTCTTTGTGTTCGAGGAGACCGCGTCCGGCTGGCCTATGCAAGCCCGTCTGAACGCGGAAAACATTCAAGGTGGAGAGCTATTCGGATTCGCCATGGCGCTGGACGACCCCTGGTTGGCGGTCGGTGCTCCAATGACTCACCCGGCCGCTTCCGGTGATCCGCAAATCCAAAGTAACGGTAAAGTTTTCGTTTTTCGGCGTGCGGTCGGCGGGTACGCGCTGCATTCGATTCTCGAGTCTCCCCTCCGCCGCCCCGCGGACGCATTTGGTGCAGCCATAGCGCTGCACGAGGGGCGCCTGTTGATCGGCGCACCTGGGGAAGACGGTGCCTGCCCGGGCAATCCGTATTGTCGATCGGGCGCGGCATACATTTTCTCGTTTGACGGGAACGCCTGGCATTTCGAGGCGCGACTGGCAGACTCAAGGCCGGCGCTGGACGATCGACTCGGCATGGCGGTCGCGCTGGACGGCATCACTGCGCTGGTTTCGTCGCGCGGAACCACACTGGGAACTTCGCGGCCGGGACGTGTCCAACCGTTTCGCAAGGCGGACGGCGTCTGGAGGCCGATGATGCCGCTTCCCGTTGCGCCCCTGGGAAGTGGCATGAACTTTGGGCGGTCACTGGCTATGGAGAATGGAGAGGTTCTTATCGGAGAAACGGCCGGCGTGTTTGAGCAGGTGGGCTATGTCCATCCGCTGACGCTCCGGCCGCCCGACTGCTATTGTCCGCCGCATGAAATACTCCTCCGCGAACCCGTTGACGGTACGGTCGATGCCCGCCAGCCGCATCCCCCGGGAGACTCCACGCGGTCGCAGGGAATTGACGGGTTGATCGTCGAGGCGTCACCGACGGCCGCGATGGAGTGCTGGACTTTTTGCGAAACCGGGCGCAACGGCACCGTTGCGAACATTCCTGTGACCGCCTTTCCCAACGGCAACGGAACAACGCAGGTTCGGTTGGATCGGCCGATCGCGCCGGGCGCAGTGGGAGTGCTGATGTATCACGCACTGGACGGGACCTATTCGTCCGCCAGCTTTGCGCACCATCCCGGTGACGTGAACGCCGACGGCTGGGCGAACGCGCGGGACATTCTGGAACTTGTGGACATTCTCAACGGCGTCCGCACCCCGCGCTTTGGAAACTACAGCGCCGACATCAACCACAGCGGCGAGGTCGGGCTCTCCGACCTGACCCGACTCATCGACCTCCTCAACGGCGCCGGAGCGTACGAACCATGGATCAACACCAAACGCCCGGCGCCGCGATGGTGTCCGTAACCGCCGCCGAATGACCGCGGCGGTGTTCTTGACTTCATGCCAAGGCAGCGCTCTGGCAAAACCCTCACGCCGGTTCCGCTGGAGCGACCAGGGGAGGCGCTGCGGGGGCGCGAGTGGATTCGTCCAGCCGGCGCATTTGCCACGACGCCCACGCGAACGCCGCTGCGGCCACGAGAAACGGACCCGTGAAACTGCCCGTCAAACGGTACAGCAACATGCCCAGCCCTTGTGCGAATATACCCCGCAACCCCACCAGTGTCGTGTGAATGGCCACGTATTGCGCCACCTTGTCGGGCGATGGCGCCAGTGAAACCGGGCCCAGCATCCAGGTCATCTGCACGCCGGCCATGGCCACGCCATAGAGCACCGTGATCGCGGCCACGGCCGAAACAGTGGGAGCGAGCATCAACCCCAGCGGATAGAACGCCAGCAGCGCGAACGACCACACCGACGTCCGCGCCGCACCCACCCGATCCAGAATCCAACCCATGGGGTAGATCATCACCAGCATCGAGGCCGCGTAGAGCCCCTGGGTCGAGCCGGCAAACGCCGTATAACTCATCTTCAACCGGTCGGTGGCCAGCACCGGCAGCAGGGCGTTGCAGATCATCCACCCGGCGCCATAGGTCATAAAGGCGGCTTCGTAGCGGTAGAAGGTACGGTCGGCCCTCAGCACCTGCCCCAGGTTGAGCACCGGGCCGATCAGACTCCGCAGGCTCAGCCGTGGCCGGGCGCCATCGGCCGTCGGCAACAGCGGCCGCGCCGAATGTCGAATCAGGTAGCGTAGAATCAGCACGCCTGCCAGGTAAGCCGCCGCGGCCGCGGGGAAATACAGACGAAAGACGTTCTCATCCCAGTCCAGTGCCTTGCCCACCGTCAGGCTGGCGGCGGTCATACCGGCGAAGATGACCGTGTTGATCGCGGCGAACGCCCGCCCGCGAACCCGATCGGGGTAAAAGCGGCGCAGCAGGTCGCCCGATACCGGCGACCACCCCGCCGCCCCCGCCGCGG
>CAZMVD010000041.1:21225-30724 GCA_964569425.1 uncultured Phycisphaeraceae bacterium | reverse complement strand
GAGCCAGGGGGCTTCCATCGCCACATCAGCAGCGAGATCCAGAATCTCTCCCCCATAGGGTGTACAACGAGCCAACTGTCCCCCGTCATGGCTAAAGGCAAATGCCTCGGGTTGATGCGGCCAGAGTGACTCCAGATTCCACGCCACGCGGTTGTTCCGCAAATCGACAATACGAACCCCGCTGAGTACGTGAAGCGACTGCTCGGCGACCGCCATTCGTCCGGTGGGGTCAACAAGACCTCGAGGTTCGAAAAGCAATTGGGGAACGACTCGGATGGGCGGAAGATCGTTGCCTCGATCTCCATGAGCACCGGGGTCGGAAACGGGAACGGTATCGCCGTATGCCCCAGTGCCGAAAGCACAAACCACCCCCACGACTGCTAACGTTTGATTCATGCCCACTCACCTCTTTTTGACTCATTGAGCCTGAAGAATCATACCACCTTCAAGTCCGAAAGTTCCCGCCGGGAAATTCTCCGAAACTGCCAATCTGGCAGGGGCATCGAGGATTCCCCATGTAACGCGTTTAGCCGTGCGGACTCCACGAGTCCAAGCTTTTCGCCCACGTCCCATCGCACCTGGTCCGTTTGCCCTCATTTCTGCAGCTAAGGCTCCACGACAATGGGCATTCGGCTGCAATGACTGATCTTGAGTACAGTCCGGCCATATGATATTGTGTAGGCCAAAGGAGCTGCCCCGACCATGGCACCTCGACTGTTTCTTGCTGCAATCTTTCTGCTGATCCCTTCTGCGGGGGCGCGTGGGGCTAAAGTCAACGGTGTTCCCAGGGGCTACGAAGGCTACCGCGTCGTTCGGATCACCGTTGGCGATCAGAACGACATTGAACTCGTCCAAGGACTCGAACGGCTGGGCGAGGCGTTTCAGGTCTGGTCCGAAGTGGTCAAGCCCGGCGAGGTGGAGGTTCGACTGGCCCCGCGGGCCGCCGCGGCGCTGGATGCCACCGGCCTGAAGTACGCCGTCGTCGTCGATGACCTTCAGCGCCACATCGACGACCTTTACTCATCCGCGCGCGGGGGCTTTTTCGATTCGCTCCAGTCCTACACGGCGCACGCCGATTATCTCGCCGGGCTCGCGCAGCAATATCCCGATCTTGCCCAACTGATCGACGTGGGGCAGTCGGTCGAAGGGCGGACCATCTGGGGCCTGCGGATCAGCGGCCCGGGAACTGAAAGGCCCGCTGTCTTCTACTTCGGCGCGCAGCACGGCAACGAGCAGGCCGCCGCCTCTTTGACGACTTATATCGCCGATTATCTGCTGACCAACTACGCCACCGACGCCGAGGTCGCGCGCCTGGTGGACCGGGTCGAGTGGTTCCTCGTGCCCATCGCCAATCCTGACGGCTATACGCGTTTCAGCCGCCACAATGTCAACAACGTGGACCTCAACCGCAACTGGGGCGGGCCCGGCGCGGGCTCAACCCCCTTTTCGCAGCCGGAAACCGCGGCGCTGCGCGATTTCATCATCGCGCGGCCGCAGATTCGCCTGCAACTCGACATTCACGGCTACGTGAACTGGTTCATCTGGCCGTGGGGGGCACACTCCCGTCGATTGCCCGGACCACGAGACGTTTCTCACCGTCGGCTTGCGCGTCCGCGACCTGATCCAGACGGACGGCGGCGGCTTCTACGCCATCGGCTCGGTCTATGACGTGGCCTATCCGGTGATCGGCGGCTCGACCAATTACACGTATGGGGTGCATGGCATCTGGGGTTACACGCTTGAACTGCCGAACTCCAACGTCCCCCAGGCCACGTCGCGCTTTCTGTCCACCTGCCTGTTTCTCGCCTCCTGGGTTTTCGACTGCAACGAGAACCTGATTCCCGATGTGCACGAATTGGCCCTGGGCTTGGCCACCGACTGCAACGGCAACGGTACGCTCGATGAGTGCGAGGTGCTGCCCGATTGCAACGAGAACGGGATCGCCGATGCGTGCGACGTGTACTTCGACATTTCCGGTGACTGCAACGCCAACCTGATCCCCGACGAGTGCGACCTGCTCGTGGCGCCCTACGTGGACTGCAACCAGAACAACGTGCTCGACGTCTGCGAAGCGGTGGACAATGGCGACTTCGACAACGACGGCGTGGTCGATCTCACCGATTTCGCCGCTTTGCCGCCGTGCTTCCGCGGACCGAAGATTCTGCCGGTGCCACCGATCCCTCAGTGTACCGCCATGTGCTCCGCGGCGTTTGATCTCGATCACGACTTCGACGTCGATCTGCGCGACATCGCCCTCTTCGCCAACCGCTTTCAGGCGGTCGAATAAGGACTGCGCGGCGCCGCTGCGCGATCAGCCCGTTCACGCGACCGGCCAAGCTTGCCGCGCCGTTCGCCAGCGGAGCATCGTTGTTATGATCCGCGATGGCATGACTTCGCACGCGTCCAGCCCGTCGGCCGGCGACAGGAACGCGGGGGATTCGCTGTACTTCGCCCCCGGGGTGGCCGCGCAGCTGCGCCGCCACGCCGCCGCGGCGTTTCCCCACGAATGCTGCGGCGTGCTGCTCGGCCCGGCGCAAGGGTTGCACCGCGTTGCCGATGAAGTCGTGGCCGCGTTGAACATCGCGGATGACCCCGGCATTGCCTATCAGATCGACTGGCGGACGCTTTTTTCCGTGGTGCGGGGCACGCGCGGGGGCGACCGCCGGATTGTCGGCTTTTATCATTCGCACCCGGACGGCTCGGCGCGCCCGTCGGTGCGCGATTTGCGCGAAGCCTGGGCAGACCATGTTTATGTCATTGTGAGTGTGAGCGCGGGCCGGGCGGCCGACATTACGGCGTGGCGGTTGCACGCATCCGGCGAGCGCTTTGAGTCGGTTTACCTTCAAGGCCACCTGGGAGACGGGTGAATGTGGTGGCGCGACGTGGAACGTCGGAATGGACGACCCCTTCGGGGTCGAGTGGTACAGGGGCCGGTTACCGGGGGTTGCGCTGCGCTTAACCCCCGGCTATTTCCGTGGACCCCTACGGGGTCCTTTCTTCGAAACCTGCGGGGGCGATTCGTCGAATACTGCGGGGTCCATTCGTCGAATACTGCGGGGTTCATTGGTCGAATCCTGCGGGGTCCTTTCGTCGGGTCCGGCGGGGTTCATAGGTCGAATCCTGCGAAGTTCGTTCGTCGAATACTGCGGGGTCCTTTCTTCGAAACCTGCGGGGGCGATTCATCGAATACTGCGAGGTCCATTCGTCGAATACTGCGGGGTTCATTGGTCGAATCATTTGTGGTCCAATCGCCCAATCCTGCGGGGGCCATTTGCCACGCTGATTGAGAAGCGCCCGTTGCCGGCGACCGGTCGAGTCGTCATTGCCCGCGGGCGCCTCAACCGGTACGTTGATGGGCCATGAGTTCACGCGCGCGATGCAACCCGCGATCATGCCGCCGCCGCGGCACTGCCTTGTTCAACTTGATTTGCGGCGCCGGGGTACTCGCGCTTGCCGGCTGCCAGTCCGCGGGCCCCGGCGGGCCGGACGCGCCCACGCACACCGACCGTCTCATGCAGACCTATCCGGAACTGCGCGGCGGACGCTTCGCGGTGCTTTCCGATTTCGAAAACCCCGCGCACATGGAACTGGTCGAACCGGATTCGGCTTCGGCCAAGTCGCGCACGGCGCTGGAACCCAGACGCGGGCGTGCGGAGACCGGAGGGGCGGCGCTTGCGTTCCACGCGGTTACACCCGACGACGCCGTGGTACTCAGCAACCGCCAAGCCACCAACTGGTACCTCAAGCGCGACTGGTCCGCGTATGATCTGCTGTTGCTCTCGGTGGCCGCTCCGCGACCGGGGCTGTCTTTGGAACTTTCGGTCGCCGCCGGACCGCCGACCGCCCGTCTGGCGGTCAGCACGGTGCAGCGGCTTGACAAGGGGTGGAACACGCTGCGCCTTGACCTGGCCGACCTGGCCGAGCGGATTCCGCTTGATGACGTGCAGGAGATCCGCCTGTCGGTGCCCGGTTTGAGCGCCCCGGCCGAGTTGATCCTCGACGACCTAATTCTTGCGGGCAGCCGAGAGACGCTGCTGGGCGATCCGGCCGCCGTGGGTGCCCTCTACGTCCAGCGCGTGGGGCGCCGGTGGCTCATCGGTGCGGGTGGGCGCTTCGAGCTGACGTTCGCCAACGGGCAGATCGTGGGCTGGCACCACCTCGCGGGCGACCCGCTGCGGCTGCGGAACCTTGTTCAGGGAACGGCGCTGGGCCCGACGCCGGTTCGGGTGGAAGTCGCCCATAACCAGGCGCCGGACTTTTCGGCGTGGGGCGACCGCGTGAGCGTGCGGGCGCGGATTACGGAGATGAACCCGGTGCGGGTTGTGGTGACGGCCGATTGGCGCTTTACGGCTGACGCCGACGCTCCGCTCGATCGCCGCCCCTTCCAACGTTGGCGCTACTGCATTTACCCCAGCGGTCAGGTGTTTGTGGAGGTTGAGGCGACGCGCGAAGACGCCACCTGGTCGGCAGGGAAACTGGGTCTGGCGGTCACGCTGCGAACCGAACCCACCGACCGCGCGCAGACGGTTTCCGCATCCGAAGCCGGCGCGGTCCACGCCGCGTATGCCGTCTGGCGGCGCGCCGAACCGGACGCCGCGATACTCTTTCTCGTCCGGTCGGCGGCGGCCTCCGCCAGCCCGGTCCGCATGGTGCAGCACGATGAACCCGACGTTCGCCGGATGTCGTTTGTCGCCATTGCCGAGCCCGCGGCGGGCACGCTGGAGCGCTGGAGCGCGCAGTTGGTGTTGGAATCGGCGGGGAACCTGGGGACCGAGGAGTGTCTGCGCCGGGCCGAAGACGCGGAGCACCCGCCCTGTCCGCGCTTTGAACTCGGCGCTGCGGGCGCGCCGGGCGTCGGGGCCGAGGGAACGTGCGGCTTCGATCATGGCGCCGGGGTGTACGTGTTGAAGCCTGACGAGGGGCGTGTGCGTTTCGTGCTCGACGGCGCTCGCCGACCGTTCTCGGCGCCGACTTTTCAGCTGATCGACACTCCCAGCGATTCGTGCTGGGTGTATGTCAACCACCTGCTGCACGAACAGGTCACGCGCGACGCCGACGGCCGGTTGCTTTTTCATCTCCCCGGGGTCATCCGCGACAGGGTCCTGGTGGAAGTGCTGTTTCGGCAGGGCGGGTAGTTTGATTTCCCCGGAAGTCTGAGAAGTTCGTCATACAGCATGGACCGCACCGCACCCGCTGAGCCGTTTTCCCGCAGCCGGCCGATCGCCGACTGGCTCGAACGCCTCGCGCTGCTGGTGCTTCTGTCGGTGGTGCTTGTGCGCCCGCTGGTGGCGGAAACGTACGACGCCATGTCGCCGTCGTTTGCTGCGGCGCTGCCGCCGCTTTCGGACCCGTCTGCGGTGCGCACGCTGGTTTTCGACGTTCTGATTCTGGGCGGGGGATGCCTGTGGCTGCTGGCGCGGGCCATCGCCCCGCTGCGGCCGTACACGCGCACGGGGCTGGAATGGGGCCTGGTGCTGCTGGTCCCCGCGGTCATCGCGTCGTGCGCGTACGCGGGAAACCAACGCCTGGCGATCAACGCGTCGCTTGACTGGCTGTGCCTGATCGTCCTGGCGATCACGCTGGCGCAGCTTGTGCACCGCGCGGCGCATCGTCGATTGCTGGTGGCCGTGGTGCTCGGCGCTGCCTGTGTGCAGGCCGTGCAATGCGTAGAGCAGCGCTTTCTCACGTTCGAAGAGACATGGAACCATTATCAGTCCATCAAGGACTCTTACTGGGCGGAGCGGGGCATTCCGCTCGATTCTCCCACGGTGGACCTGTTCGAGCGGCGGATGAAAGCGCGCGAGGCGCAGGGCTTTTTTCCGCACAGCAACGTGGCCGGATCTTATCTCGTTCTCTGCGCGCTGGCCGCGGCGGGCCTGACGGTGGCGCGGTGGAGCGCACTGCGGAAGCGAGCGGCGGGCTTGAGCCCGGTCGGACGCTCGATGAGCGTGACGCCGGATTCGTCCAGCGCCGTTCCCGTGTTCCTTGCCCTCGGCGGCGCCGCCATCACCGCCGCCCTGTTCTTCGCTGCCTGGCTCACCGGCAGCCTGGGCGCGATTCTCGCGGGCGCGGCGGCGGCCGTGGTGTGGGTTCTGTATGAGCTTGTCGGTCGCAGGATCGCACTCCACGGCCGCCGTATATTCTGCGCCGCGTGGGGACTGGTGGCGCTCGGCACCGCGGCGGTCGTCGCGTGGGGTGTCATCTTTCAGTCACTGCCGCACTGGTCGCTGCACTTTCGCTGGTTGTACTGGCGATCGTCCTGGCCGATGTTGCTCGATCACTGGCTCACCGGCGTGGGGCGCGAGAACTTCCGCCGTGCGTACCTGCAATACAAGCCCATGGCCGTGCCCGAGGAGATCGCCAACCCGCACAATTTCCTCGTGCAGGCGGCGGCTGAATGGGGCATCGGCGGCGTGCTCGCTGTGGTGGCGCTGCTGCTCGGCGGCTCGTGGATGCTGACCCGCGCGCGTCACCCGGCGCATGGGCGCGCGAAACCCCATCCCTCCGCCCGCGATTCCCACGGTTCCATCCTGAACGCGGGTCTCTGGGGGGCGGCGCTGTTCGCGGTGCTGATTATCGCGCGGCTGCCGCTGCTCGGCGTGGCGGATGTGCATTACGTTTACTATCTGTCGGGGGTCGCCGCGCTGGCCTGGCTGGCGGGGTTTGTGTGTTTTGTGCCGGGCACGGCGGGGGTGCCTTCCGCGGGCTTTGCGGATGGGGCGCACCGGGGCATGGTCGCCGGGCTGTTCGCTTTTGTGCTGCACGATCTGATCAATTTTGCGCTGTTCGTGCCCGGCAGCGCCACGGTCTTTGTTGCGCTGTTCGCCTGTTGCGTTTCACGCGCGGCGCCGGCGGCGGCGGACGGGGCGCCGCCCTCGCTGGCGCGGCGGTGGTTTCCCGCGTTCGCGGGGTTGAGTGCCACGATACTGACACTCACCATGATCGCGGCTCCGGTGTGGCGCAGCGATTTCCTGCGCAACCGCGCCGAAGCGCTGGCGCGCGAACCCTTCCGCGGCCCGCTGGCCGGGCACCCTGCCGACCGCCTGTTTCTGCAGGCCGCGGCCGCCGATCCGCTCGACCCCACCGCCTACCGGCGGCGCGCCGCCTGGCTGATGTCGGTCGCTGCGGGGGAGCCCGCGGTGCGCGACGAGGCGCTCGCACTGGCCGGGGCATCGCTCGAAGCGGCCGCGGCGCGCGACCCCCGCCAGCACGACATCCCCCGCGCCCGGATGAGCGCCGAGTGGATGCGGGCGCTGTCCACCGGGCAGGCGGAGCACTATCGCGCCGCGGTGCGCGCCGGGCATCAGGCCCGCGCACTTTATCCGTTGGACCCTGATTGGCTCATCGTGCTCGCGGAAGTGGAAGCCCATGCCGCCGCCGCACTGTCCGACGGGCAACTGAAGCGCGCCGCAGCGGCGCATTATGAAGAGGCGCTGGCGCTCGACGACGCCCGCCCCGCCTGGGCGCGGCTGGGCGCGTTTACGCCGCAGCGGCGCGCGGAAATCGAAGCGCGACTTCGCGCGCTGCAGCGCGAACTGGATGGTGTAACACCCGGGAGTATCGAAGAACAGGCCGGACCGTAAGCGGCGCCGATCAGTGGCGCGGCAGCGCCTCGATCAACTGATCGACCTCTTTTTCGGTGTTGTAGAAGTAGGGACTTGCGCGCAGACGCCCGCAACGCACCGCGATGACCACGCGGTGCTCCATCTCTAGGTGCCGCTGCACGTGGTCGTGGTCGTGCAGGTCGGAAATGAAGGCGACGATGCCGCTCGATTCGGTCGGCCGCCGCGAACTCACCACTCGGTAGCCCTTTTCGCGCACCCCGGCCACCAGGCGGTCGGTCAGGGCCAGCAGCCGGCGAGCGATGTTTTCGACCCCCACTTCGAGCACCAGCTCGACCGCCCCGCCCAGGGCGAACACGCCGGGCAGGTTGTGGCTGCCGGATTCGTAGCGGCGGGCCGAATCCTGAAACTCGAACTGGTACTTCCCGAACGCGAACGGGTCCTTCATGCTCAGCCAGCCGATGGTGCTGGGGTGCAGGTGGCCTTGCAGCTCCTTGCGGACGTAAAACAGCCCCGCCCCTTCCGGCGCGCAGAGCCACTTGTGCCCGTCGGCCGCGAGAAAGTCGATGTTCATCGCGTGCACGTCGATGGGGAACGCCCCCAGCGACTGAATCGCGTCGACGCACAGGAAGACGCCCTTGCTCTGGCAGTACTCGCCCAGGGTGGCGAGGTCGCTGCGGAATCCGCTGGCATACTGCACGGATGAAATGGACACCACGCGCGTGCGGCTGTCGATGGCTTCGAGCACGCGCTCCAGCGGGATGCGGCCATCTTCCTCGAGCACCATGCGCACCTGCACGCCGCGGGTGCGCAGCGCCTGCCACGGATAGACGTTGGCCGCGAACTCGGCGTTGGTGATGACCACGTTGTCGCCGTTTTTCCACGACAACCCGTTGGCCACGAAGCTGATGCCTTCGCTGGTGTTCTTGATGAACGCGATTTCATCGGCCTGGGCGTTGATCAGTTGGGCGACCGTAGCGCGCACGCGGTCCACCTGCTTGAAGAACCCGCCGCGCAGGTAGGCGTTTTCCTCGGCGTGGGCCAGGTAGCGGCGCGCGGCGTCCGCGGCGCGGCGGCTCAACGGCGCCACCGCCGCGTGGTTCATGAAGTTGTAGTTCCGCGTGATCGGGAACTCTTCTCTTAATGCGTTCCAGTCCATGATTCACCACCACCGGCCACGGCACGTGTGCGGGGCCGTCGCTGCGCGAAACACGATCAGGGGTGTTGACTGACCTCCGCCCCGGGAAGCCCCGCGGCGTTCGTCCGAGATTCACTATACAATCCCGCACCCCACGGAGGCGCCAGCGCCGTTCCATCGGCAGTTCCTGCCGACAGGAACGAAGCACTCTACGTCCCTATAGACATCGTAGCGCACACCAGGTTGGTTTTCTAACAAACTCCGCGGCCAAGGAAAATACACGCATTTTGTGATTTCTTTCCGCTTGGCGGCTCACGCCGCCGTGGCTGATTTCGGCGCGTAAACACCGATAACCTCGCGCGCGGGTCGCGCCGCCGCGCTGACCACTGATTGCGCTCCATGGGCGCGGGCGACCTGAACGTCTACCATAGCGGCCCGTGCCCGGGACGCCTGGACGGCGCTACCCCCGGTCGCCCCCAAGGCGCAGACCCCATGAAAACCCCGGCGTTGGCCCGCAAACTCATCCCGGTCGTTCACGAGGACGACCTGCTGCTGGCCGTGCACAAACCGGCCGGGCTCGATACCACCACGCCCCCCGGCGGTCGTGCGGAGGGCGTGGTGGAAATTGTCGCCGCCCTGCGCGGGCGCGGGGAGACGCTCCGCCCCATCAATCGCCTCAGCCGCTATGAATCGGGCATTCTGCTGTTGGCCAAGGACCATGCCACCGCGCAGTTTGTGCGTACCGGCCTGCGCACCGGCGCCGTGCAGCAGGAATACGTGGCCGTCGTTCACGGCCGGC
>CAZMVD010000041.1:4605-21215 GCA_964569425.1 uncultured Phycisphaeraceae bacterium | reverse complement strand
CGGCCGGCCGGCGCGCGCCCACCTGGTGGTGGGGGCCGAGCACGGCCGCTCGCGCGGGCGCGGTGCGGGGCGGGCGCGGCGCGGGCCCGGTCACAAGGCGGTCGCCACGCAGCCGGCGGAGAAGCAGACCGCGATTCAGGCGCTCCAGTCGACCGAGAGGCTCACGCTGGTTCGCTGCCGAACCTGTGCGCCCACCACCCACGCACTGCGTGCGCAACTGCGCGCCGTCGAGTTGCGGCTGGTGGGCGACATTCTGGGCATCGCACGCCCGCGCGATACCGCCGCCGAGACATTTCTGCACCTTGCCCAGCTTTCGTTTCCGCATCCGCATTTGCGCACCCGCGTGACCCTCAAGTGCCCCGCTTCGCGGCACGTCGAACCTTATTTCGAGCGGCGGCGCGACACGCCGCGCATTCTCCACGCCGCCCTGGCGCGCCGCGCGGTGCTGCTTGCGTCGAATACCAGCGACGCCTATCGCCTTATCCACGGCGCGGACGAGGACCTACCCGGCCTGGTGGCGGAGCGATTCGGCGAAGTCGCCATCCTGCAGGCGTTGGATGATTCGCCGGCGCTCCACGCGGAACTGCCCGCCATCGCCGAGTGGTATCGCGCGACCCTGGGGCTGAGCGCGGTGTACCTCAAACAATTCGTCAAAGACCGCGTGCGCGCCGATCTTGACGTGCTGAACCGCATGAAATCGCCTCAGCCGCTCGTCGGGGGCGCCGTGCCCGAGGAAATCGCCATTCGGGAGCGCGACCTGGTGTTCGCCATTCGCCCGTACCACGGGTTCTCCGTCGGGTTGTTCCTCGATCAACGCGACAACCGCGAGCGAATCCGCACGCTGGCGGCGGGGCGCGCTGTGCTCAACCTTTTTGCCTACACTTGCGGGTTTTCGGTGGCGGCGGCGGCGGGCGGCGCCAGCGCAACGGTCAGCGTCGATCTTTCCCCCACGCACCTGGAATGGGGTCGGCGGAACTTTGAGCGAAACGGGCTGCCGCTGGACGCGCACCAGTTCATTCGCTCCGACGCCGCCGGATACCTGCAGCGCGCCGCGCGGCAGGGGAAGGCGTTTGATCTGATCGTGCTCGACCCGCCCAGTTTCGCGCACGGACGCAAGGCGAAAGCGTCTTTTTCCATTGAGCGCGACCTTGCGGCGCTGGTGCGCGGCGCGGTGCAGGTGCTCAAGGCCGGCGGCGTTCTGCTGCTGGCCACCAATTTTCGCCGCATGACCCTCGGCGACCTGCGCCGCCAACTGGCGGCGGGCGCGGGATCGCGCAAGTTCCGCGTGGTCGAAACGCCCGGGCTGCCGGTCGACTTCGCCCCCGACCCTGACTTTGCCAAGTCGCTGTTCGCGGAGTTTTCGTAGGATCGCCGCCGCTGAGATCGGGGCGCCGGCCTGATAATGCCAAGGGCCTGTCACCGCTGAGAGACGTGCTTTGCGGATGGAGGGCCGGCGGTCAGGTCGCCGTCCGCAGCACGGCACGCACGGGACTGGCGTCGAAGCCGGCCAGTTTGAGCGGCAGCGCGATCAGCTCGTAGTCGCCATCGGGCACGCCCGCGAGCACGATGCCTTCGAGGATGGCCACGTCGTGCTGGAGGAACATGCGGTGCGCGGGGAGGTCCTTGGAGTCGAACAGGTCCACGCTGGGCGTGTCGATGCCGATGAGGCGCACGCCCCGCGCCGCCAGCGTTTCCACAAGCGCCGGCGCCAGGGCCGCGAAGTCTTCGTTGAACGCCGTGGGATCGGGGTAGGTGCCGGTGCGCAGCAGCACGCGCGGCGCACGGATGGGCGTCGTGATCTGCTCCGGTGCGATCCGCGTACCCCGTGGCACCGCCACCGAAATCACCTGGCACGGGCCGAGATAGGTCTCCAAGGGGCGCTGCTCGATGGACGCCGCACCCGCGCCGTAGTGGTTCGGCGCATCGGCGTGTGCGCCCAGGTGGACCGTGGCGCGGAGGGTGGACAGGGTGATGTTGTCGCCGCGCGCCATGTCGCATAGCACCTCGCGGCTGGGCGGCGTGTCCCCCGGCCAGACCCGCAAGCGCGAGTCGATCGTCGGTGTGATGTCGTAGATCATTGTTCCATGCCACCCTTTGGCACCGGGTTCCGCGCCGTGGGACCGGCATTCCGGCCCGTCAGACCGGCTGAAAGGCCGGCCCTGCAGCGCTTCTCGTTACTTTCCTGGCAGATCAGTTAGACCCGTTGAACGTCCTACCGTCAACCATTCGATTCTAGGGGAACCCGGCCCGTCCTTCGCACATCGACTCGCGCGTTGAACGGCGGAGCATCGAGTCCTCGACATTGTTTCAAGGCCTTCCGCACCGCTCCAGAAATCTCAGATTTCGAATTTCAGATTCCGGATTTGCGAACTTCCCGCGCCCCCTTTACCCGCTCCGCATCCACTGTCCGGCATTCCTCAGCCCGCATTCCTCATTCCGCGTTTCGTCCAATTGCCGCGCCCTCGCGGCTCGCGGACAATGGCGCGCGATGCACGAACGGTCCTCTTCACCATCAACTGCCCGGGCGCCGCACGCTGGCGACGCGCACGCCGCCCGCGCGTACGCGCTGGGCATCGTGCTGCTGCTGGCCGCTGCGCTGCTCTGGAGCCTCAACGGGGCGCTCATCAAGCTGGTCAACGAAGGCGGCGAGGGCCCCGGCGGCGTGGTGATCGCGTTTTACCGTTCGCTGTTCGCCGGGCTGGTGCTGCTTCCGCTGGCGCGCGGGCGGCTGCACACGTTGTTTTCGCAAGACACCGCCGCCGCAGCCTCGCGCCGCCGGCTGCGCCCCGCCGCGTTCTGGTGCGTGATTTTCTTTACCTTGATGACCGTCTGCTTCGTGGTCGCCAACACCAAGACGGAGGCGGCCAACGCGATCATCCTGCAATACACCTCCACCTTCTGGATTTTCGGCCTGTCGCCGTGGATTCTGCGCGAGCGGCCGCAGGCACGGGATTTGTGGATCCTGGCCCTGGCCATCGTGGGCATTGTCATCATTTTCTTCGGCAAGGCCGGGACCGACCTGCCGGGGCTGGTCATCGCGCTGTTCGCCGGTTTGTTCTTCGGGCTGCTCACGCTGATGATCCGCCGGATGCGCGACGTCAACTCGGCCGCGGTCACGGTGCTCAACAATCTGGGCTCCGCGCTGCTGATACTTCCGTTTCTGTGCCTGCCGCTGTTCGAGGCCGAGGGCATTCAGCAGTTGTCCATCAGTCGCCGCTCGCTGGTTCTGCTGGTCATCATGGGGGTGGTGCAGTTCGGCATTCCCTACTATCTCTATACGCTGGGCCTGGCGCGGGTGCCCGCGTACCAGGCGGCGCTGCTGACCATGCTGGAGCCGATTCTGGTGCCGGTGTGGACGTACCTGGCCATCGGCGAGGTGCCGCACCGAAATACGTTTTTCGGCGGGGGTCTGATCCTTGTGGCGCTGGTGATTCTGCTGCTCAATGCGCGCCGCGCCCCGCGCCCCCTGGCCGAGGCCGCCGCGCGGCGCGGCGCGCCGTAATCTGACGAGGAACCATCACATGAAAACCAAGGCCATCGTGCTGGGTTGCGGACTGGTGGGCGCCACCATGGCGCGCGACCTGGCCAGCGATTCTGATTTCGACGTCGCCGTGGCCGACATCAACGCCGACAACCTGGCGCGGGCGGCGGCCCGGGGGCCCATCCGCACCGTGGCGGCCGACCTGGGCGACCCCGAGCGGATCAAGCAGCTCATCCGCGACTTCGACCTGGTGCTGGGCGCGCTGCCCAGTGCCATCGGCCTGGCATCGCTTCGCGCCGTGCTGGAAGCGGGCAAACCCTACGCCGACATCACCTTCATGCCCGAAGACGCCCTCGACCTCGACGAAGTGGCCAAACGCCACGGCGCCACGGCGGTGGTCGATTGCGGCGTATCGCCGGGTCTGTCGAACATGGCGATCGGCCACGCCCACGCGGCGCTCGACGAAACCGACCGCGCCGAAATCTACGTCGGCGGGCTGCCGAAGGCGCGGCACTGGCCCTATCAGTACAAGGCGCCCTTCGCCCCTTCGGACGTGATCGAGGAATACACCCGCCCGGCGCGGCTGCGCGAGCACGGGCGCGAGGTGGTCCGCCCTGCCCTCTCCGAGCCGGAACTGATGGACTTTCCCGGCGTGGGCACGCTCGAAGCCTTCAACACCGACGGGCTGCGTTCCCTGCTGCGTACGCTGGACATCCCCACGATGAAGGAAAAAACGCTGCGCTACCCCGGCCACATCGAGCTGATGCGCGTGCTCCGCGAAACCGGCTTTTTCGACAAGAAGGAAATCGACGTGCGTGGCGTCCGCGTGCGCCCGCTCGACGTTACCGCGCGGTTGCTGTTCCCCCAGTGGACCCACGAGCCCGGCGAGGAGGAGTTCACCGTGTTGCGTGTGATCGTCGAGGGCAGGCGCGGCGGCGAACGCGTTCGCCATACCTATGACCTGTTCGATGAGTACGACGCCGCGACCGCGACTTCCTCCATGGCGCGGACCACGGCGTTCCCGTGCACGATCGCGGCGCGGATGTTGGCGCGCTGCGAAGTCGCCGGCTCGGGCGTCATCGCGCCCGAGGTGCTCGCGGCCCGGCCCGGCGTATTCGATCGCATGGTGCGTGACCTGCGCGACCGTGGGGTCCATGTCCGCACGGCCGTTGAGCCGGTGGCATGATCGCAAGACACTCAATAGTCCTATAACGACTTGTTTATTGCTTGACAGAAATGATTTTGTACAAAACCATAGACTAACTGCCACGAATTTGGTACACTATGTGGAGCAATTATGATCTAAACATAAACAAACTTAAGTACGTTATCTTGTACCCTACTGAATTCACGGCGTACGCTCGATTTGAGCACGGAGACCACCATGATTGCCGGCACCACCATTGATATTTCCGAAGCGCGTCGTCAGCTCAACACGCTCGACGCACGGCTTTCCAGCGAGCCGGTCATCTACGTCACTCGGCACCACAAGAAAGCGTTCGCGATCGTCAACATCGAGTACATCTCGGCCATGATGGAAACGCTGGAAATCATGTCCGACCCCAAGGCCTACGCCCTGTTGCAGGAGAGCCTCAACGAAATTCGCGAAGGGCGGCTCCACGAGCATGAAGACGTGGTGCGCGAACTCGGTTGATGGATCGCTCGATCTCCATTCAGTGGACCGCCACGGCACGCCACCAACTGGCCCAACTGCCGCCCAAGGTCCGCAGGGGGCTGCTTAACAAGGCCGGCGAACTCAAGACCTGCGCCGACCCGCGGACGGCGCACAAGCCGCTGGTCGGCCCGCTCGAAGGCTATTACCGCATCACCTACGCGCGTTATCGTGCGGTCTACCGCGTTGACGAGGAGCGACTTGCGTCCGGCGGCGTCATCGTGCGGATTCGCGTACTGTTCGTCGCCGCCGGAAAGCGCAAGGAACGCGACCGAAGTGACATTTACCGGATCGCCGAAAAAATCGTGAATCTCGGGATCATCAGCTTCGAACCGCCGGAAGAAGTCAGCGAGTCCGATGAAACCGAATAGACTCGGAGAATGGTGCTCCATGTTCGTGCAGCAGACTTCCCGGATCGTCCTGCGTCCGCCGATCTTCAGGCTTGTCCAGCACGCCAAAGCTCCGGAAGCCGCGCCGCCTGCAAGCCGATATCCCAGGTGCCGGGGAGAATCGCCCGGCGGAATGGAGTTGCCCCATGGCCGTTGAATTGAACCCCCCCACCCGAATCCTCCTCGGTCCCGGCCCCAGCGAGGTTCACCCGCGCATTCTTCGCGCCATGTCCGCCCCGCTGCTCGGCCACCTCGACCCCAAGTTCCTCGACATCATGAACGAGTTGCGCCACATGCTCCAGGCCGTGTTTCGCACGAAAAACGAACTCACCTTCGCCGTCTCCGGCACCGGCAGCGCGGGCATGGAAGCCTGTCTTGTCAATCTGCTGGAACCCGGCGACGAAGCGGTGGTTTGCGTTCACGGCGTCTTCGGCACGCGGATGGCCGATATCGCGGAGCGGTGCGGGGCCAAGCTTACGCGCGTCGACGCACCCTGGGGCCGCGCGATCGACCCCGACGACGTCGCCCAAGTCCTCCGCGGCTGCCGCCCCAAGCTTGCGGCCATCGTCCACGCCGAGACCTCGACCGGCGTGCTCCAGCCGCTGACCGACATCAGCCGCATGGTGCACGACGCCGGCGCGCTGTTCGTCGTGGACGCGGTCACCTCGCTCGGCGGCATCGACGTTCGCGTGGACGACTGGGGCATCGACGCGGTGTACAGCGGGACGCAGAAGTGCCTAGGCGCGCCGCCCGGCCTGTCACCCGTGTCCTTCAGCCCCCGCGCCGTCGAGGCCATCGAGCGCCGCAAGACCAAAGTACAAAGCTGGTACCTCGACGTCTCGATGATTCGGCGGTACTGGGGTCAGGAACGTGCCTATCATCACACGGCGCCGATCTCGGCCGTCTACGGCTTGTACGAGGCGCTGCGGATCGTGCTGGAAGAAGGGATGGAAGCGCGCTTCGCGCGCCACCTGCACAGTCACGAGCGATTGCGCTGTGCGCTCGAGGGGATGGGCATCGACTTCGTGGTACCCAAGGGGTTTCGCCTGCCGATGCTCAACGCGGTTCGCGTGCCCGAGGGTGTGAACGACGCCGCCATCCGCCGGTCGCTGCTCGACCGCTACGACATCGAAATCGGCGGCGGGCTGGGCGAGTTCGCGGGCAAGGTCTGGCGCATCGGCCTGATGGGCAGCGGCAGCACCGAGAACAACGTCAACCTCGTCACCGCCGCGCTGCGTGAGTTGCTTCGGCGGTAGGGAAGCCGCACGAGCGGTGCGTGCACCCGACTGGATGACCAACGAAGGATTTCGGAAATGGATGCCACGATAGTCCGCTTCGACAGTGACGTTGACGTCCCAGCCCGCGTTTCGACGCGATGGTAATCTACGGCATCAACAACCGCGGGTCGAAGCGGATCGGGTGCGCTCGACCGATGATGATTTTGCCGAAGTCGCGGTGCTTCGGGTTCAGGAGGTAGTTCCATTCGTGCGGCACCAGCACGCTGGGCACCCGCAGCACCGCCGACGGTTCTGATTCAACCCACGAATCGCCGATGTGCGTCACCGACGGCGAGGGCGGCGACATTCGCCAGCCACGTGGCAGGCTCTTCAACTCGACAGCGGCGACCAACGACTCGTCGAATCGAACCTCGAACAGTACGTACGACTCCAGCAGTTCGGGACGCTGCAGGTGTACCAGCAACTCCAGCATGGCCAGCGAGGGGCTCCCCGCCGTGTACACCAGCGCCACGCCGGGGCTGTTCCAGCGCCCGCCAAAGGCGGCCGCACCCTCCCCGGTAAACGCTGATTTCGCCAACCGCGATTTGACGATCCGCCACGCGCGCCACATCAGGCGAAAACGCCATGTTCGATTCGCCCCAGCAGCGCCTCCACCTCGCGCGCGCCCGCCTCGGTGGTGGCCAGTTCAAGGGGAACCTCACCCCCCAGCCCCGGCTGCGGCGCCAGCAGCCAGCGGCGTGCCGCGTTCACGTCTCCCTCGAACAACGCCACCGCCGCGCCGAAGAGCCGCGCGGCGCGCAACAGTCGATCGGACTCATCCGGCCGAAGCCGGCCCGCGCTCTGCCGCCGACTCAACGTCCGCTCCGCAATGCCCACCAGTTCACACACCGCCGCGCGCGACAGGCCCGTCTGCTTTTCAAACTGGGCGAAACAGCGAAAGGCGAAGCCGGCGCGGTTGGCCCGGACCATCTCCGACGGATCCCGCACCTTGACCCCCAACGCCCGGGCGCCGCTGCGCCATTCGCCCGACTCATTCTTGCTGCGCCGTCGACCGGTTCTGGTGGTGGACACGATGCCCGCTCCTCACTAGCCATTTGGCATTATTATACATGCCAAATGGCGGGAAAGCAAACCGCACATGCCGCGGCGACCCATCCCGCTGCCCCGCCACTCACTGGCCTGGCTTCGCCATCCCTGCCAGCGTTTCCACCGTCCGCCAGTTGCGCACCGTGCTCACGGTCCCCAGCGCCCTGTCGAAATAGTCGTTGGTCAGCTTGCTTCGCGCGACGCCGTGGGGCAGGTGCAGATAGATTTCGCGCCCCGCCACCGCGAAGGCATCCCCCGGCGAACGGTTCGCGTCCAGCGCCGCCACGCGCCGCGCGTCCGGCCGATCCGCCAGAAACGCCACGTGCAGTGCCGCCACGTCCGCCCCCTGGCGCAGAAAGGGGTTTCCCGCCAGAACCGCCTCCAGCTCGCGCGCCGTCCGCACCACCACCGGCACGCGAAAGCCGTATCGCTTTTCGATCAACCCCGCCACCGCCGCGCCGACCCCCTTCGCCGCCGCCGCTGTGGCCGTGAAGACCACGTTGCCGCTCTGAATGTAGGTCCGCACGTTCCCCGCCCCGGCCTTTTCGAACAGCTCCACCAGCTCGGCCATCGGCAGTTTGTTTTTGCCCCCGACGTTGATGCCCCGCAGCAGCGCCACGTGCGTGGAGGAGGCCGCAGATTGGCGAGCCGATCTTTCGGTCCTTTTGCCCATACGGATACCTACCGTGAGTCGCCCCCGAGCCGCTCCGCAATCAAACCGGCGCTGCGGGCGGGAGCCGCCTTACCCGGGAGCCGGGTGTCCCGCAGCGGAATCTTTCCCCAAAAACAGGGCCGAATGGGGTTGTCCGCCCGGTCCAAATCGGGTATATTGTCGATGTCGGTCATTTGGGCTCGGAGCCGTGCGTTTTTCCTACCGTACACCAGGCACGGCGGCTTATCACTGAGCGAGGACTCACAAAAGGAGCTTTCCCATGTCAAGAATCGCTTACCCGACGTTGCTGGTGGTTGCAGGCGTGTGGCTGCTGGGTGCCGCGGCGTCTCCGGCGTCGGCCGCGCCGACGGCCACACTGCAGCCCATCTCGGCCAATGTAGAGCACATCATCCTGGGGCAGGAAATCCGCATTTCCGGCGGCGGACCGGGGGTGGAGGTGAAACTCGAGATTCTATTCAGTGGCTGGGGGGATGCCCCGGGGAACCCTGAACTGGGCGCGGGGGCAGCCAGGATCAATCCGGCCGGCTATCTCGGTGTGAACGCCAGCCCGCCCAATCCCGGCGTGGATTTGAATCCCAAGGGCTACGCCCCGCCCGATCCGGATGGCGGCAACCGTTTGGCTGGCTTCTTCCAAGAGCTATTCGTTTGTGACCAGACCGGAAACCCGTGCTCCCAATGGCCGTACACTTGCCCGGATCCGGGCAACACCTGCGTTCCGAATCCGCGTATGTTCTGCTCACAATCGACCAATCCGCTTTTCGGCGCACTCACAACCACGCTTGCCTACGAAGCCGGGGGCGCGTCGTGTGTACCCGGCGTGGCCACTCCGGATGTCGATCCGTTCCGGTATGTGGCCACCCTGATCCTGGAGGTTCCCGATGGCGCCACGGGGACTTATGCGATTGGATTCGTGCCGGGTGACGACTTCACGTTCATCGTCGACGTGAACGCCGTCTTGATACCCGGTCTGGTGCTTATTCCCGCGCGGATCACCATCGCGCCGGTCGACGCCGCGCCGGCCATGGCGGCCAGCGCCCCGCACGATCGGCCCAAGAACCGGTACATCTCCTTTGAGCCCAACAGCGGGCTGGCGCCCTCGGCGTTCCGCGTGACCAAGATCGCCGGCCCGGGTCCGACCGGTCCGGTCGGCTGGGTGGGCATGCCCGACGCCAGCGGGCTGGCACGGCTTTCGGCCACCATGCCCGCGCCGCGCGTCTGGACCGAAGCGGTGGTTCATGCCGGCGACTGCGCCATCATTCCGGATGCCGTGTACGAGGTGGAGGCGATCGCCGACGGCACGATGTTCTCGCCGCCGCTGCAAGTCGCTACCGTGCCTCGGCCGAATCCGAAGTTCTGGGGCGACACGGTGGGGACGGTGGTCGACGGCGAATGGACTCCGCCCAACGGCGTGGTGAACGTCAACGACTTTGTGATCGCGGCGCATCTGTTCAATCAGTTTCCGCCCCTGCCGCACATCACCGTCGCCGACGTGCAGTCGGTCAGTGCGTTGGATCCGTGCCTCAACCGGATCTCCAACTTCGCCGACGTGTTCCTGCTCATCAAGGCGTTTCAGGGCGAACCGTACCCCTTCACCACCGACCCGGCCGACTGCCCGCCGTGCCCGTGAGGGGATGCCGAATGGCGAATCGGGGATAACGAATGGTCGCGCTGCGCGGCGCGAATATGGGCGGCTCTGTCACCGTCGTAGCGACTGCCATGAGGCCCCCGTCCTACTCCGCCCCGACTTGCCGGCACCGCGAGCCATAGCCAATCCCGCCATGTGCCACAGCGCGGCACGGCTGCGCTGCTACCCCAGCCCCGCGAGCACGCAACCCAGCGTGACCACCGCGGCGCCGCCCATCGCCCAGCGGAGCCGCACGCCGGCCCGCGTGGCGGGCAGCGGATCGCGCACCACGATCGCCATGCCCAGCCCCACCAGCACCACCGCCGCCATTGCGACAACCTTGCCGGCGCCCCCGCCTGCCGACCAGGATCCCAGCACCACCAAGGACGCTCCCAGCCACGCCAGCACTCGTGCCAGCAGCGTGACACCTGCGCCGCTGCGCACCGCGACCCGCTCTTGCAGCGTCGCCCGGCCGCAGCCGTAGGCCACGCCCACCGCCCCCAGCCCGAACGCGCTCGCGAGCGGTGCGCTCCAGCCGGCCTCCGCCCCAGGCCCCGCGATGGTCACCATCGCGGTTCCCCCCGCCAGCGCGCAACACGCGCCGAAGGTGCTCATCGCGTACCCCCAGCGCTGCGCCACGGCGGAGCCGCACCACGTTCCACCGGCCAACACCAGCAAGGACCACGCCAGCGATCCATGGTTCATCAAACGATCGGCCCGCGCGGTCTCCGACGCCCCGCCGGCGCTCGCGGCCACGACCATCCAACCTGCCGCCACGCCGACGCAAACGATCGCGGTGCGCAGCAGCCGCGGGTTGCGGTCAGACCAGTGCGCCAGCGCCGCCTCGCGCTCCGCAGCTTCGGCAGCGCCTTCGGCGCGCGCCGCCGACCCTGACAATCCCGCCAGCGCGCCCACCAGGAATACCGGCAACGCCGCCGAGAGCGCCCACGCCGTCGGGCGCGCGGTCATGTCGGTCACCCACCCCAGCCCGACGAATGCGAGCCCCGCCCCCGCCAGCAACCAGGTGCTGGTTCCGGCGCGGCGTCGTTCGGCCATCGTCCCCGCCTGATAGGCGCAGGACGCGGCCACCCCCAGCGCAGCCATGGCGGGCACCACCACCCCCGCGACCAGCAAGAGCCGTTGCACCGCTTCCACCGGCCACGACCACACAAAGTGCGCCCCCAGCCAGCGCTCCACGCCCGCCAGCCAATGCCAGCTTATGGGAAGCAACGCGGTCACCGTACCGGCGACCAGCGCCGCGACCGCCAGCACCAGATAGACCAGGGGCCGATCCACGGACGCCGGGTCGGGCACCAGCGCGGCTCCATCGGCCCGGCGACCGCGCTCCACAAAGTGCCGCCAGGCGCCCACACAGCAAGCCGCCGCGAACCGCTGCGGCACCCGCACTCCCGCCGCCAGTGACAGCAGAGCGACACCGACCAGCCAGAGCGCTGCGTCCGCGCCTGCCGCCCAGCGCGCCGAAAAGTGCGTCGTCGTCGCGGCTACCGCCGCTCCCGCGGCCGCCCCCAGCAGCCCCAGGATGAGCGGCACCGGCGGGCGCCAGGCGAAGGCCGTGGCCGTGTCGCTGCGTGCCTGCGGGAGGGCGCGCGCGGTCGCGGCCGGCGCCGCCGCTAACGCCGGCGATCCCTTCCGCCGCGCGCGGCGTTGGTGTCGCGTCGGTGCCGGTTTGTTGCGTTTCCGCGCCGCGCTTCGCTTGGCGGGGGGTACGCGTCGTGACATGTTCGGGACTCCCCGCCCCGAGTCGGCTCAGGGGTCGCTCGGCGTAATCGTCGTTTCGCGGCCGTTGCCGGTGGGCACCAGCGTCGTTTCTGCGGCCGGAAACGCCCGGCGGCCGCCGCCATCCAGTTCCAGTACCAGCGCCGCCGCCGGATCGAGATCGATCATGGTTCCCGTGAAGCGGCGGCCCGCGTGTTCCAGGGTGACGCGCCGTCCCATCGGTTCGGCGCGTGCCAGCCAGTCGCTGCGCAGCTCATCGTATCGCCAGCGCCGGGGCGCGGCCAGCCAACGATCCAGCTCGAGGAGCAGGCGCGCCGCCACCACGTCGCGCTCGATCGCCGCGGTGCTTTCCAGTTCCAGGGAGATCGCCCGGTCCGCCAGCTCGGGCGGGAAATGGCCCGCCTGTTGCAGGCAGTTGACGCCCACGCCGACGATGTAGGTCGGCGCCTGCGGCTCGTGGGCTTGCATTTCCACCAGCACGCCGGCGACCTTGCGCCCGAGGATGTGTACGTCGTTCGGCCAGCGGATCACCGGGCGGGTTGCGGTGAACGTTTGCACCGTTTCCTGCACGGCCACCGCCGCCGCCAGCCCCACCTCGGCCGACCGCAGCGCCCGCTCCGCATCCACGATGACCGCGCTCAAGAGCACGCTGGCCCCCCGCGGTGCGTGCCACGCCCGCCCGAAACGTCCGCGTCCCATTTTCTGAAAGTCGGAGAATACAACGAGGCCGTCGGCCTCCGCGCCCTGCTGGGTCGCGGCGCGGCGCGCCTCGTCGTTCGTGCTGCTGGTCTCGGCGCAAAACGCCAGGCGCCGCCCCACGCGCCGCACCGACGCAAGCCGGCCGATCCGCTCGATGTCCAACTGCCCGGACGCCATGTGGCGAGCTTCCCCGCGCGTGACGGCGGCGTCAATGCAAGGGCTTCTTTCGCGCCCCCGATTGGCTGTTGACGCTGCTTGAACGCCCCGCGCGCGCACCCTATACTGCCCCGCAGAACCCCTCGCGCACCATGATGACCGGAATGCGATACGTCCTGTTTGCCGCCCTCGCCGCGAAAGTACTCGGCGTCGCGGGGTGCGTGGCGCCGGCGGCCGGGGAGCGCGCGTCCGGTGCTTCCGCGGCAAACGTACCTGCGCAGCGAACCGGAAGCGGGAAGCCGGGCGACGTCGCCTTTCCCGCACCGCCCACGCGGGCGCCGGCCATGCAGACCATCGACATGGCGTTCGATATCATCCGCGCCGATCTGCCCCTCGACACCGTCCGGCACTCCCGCAAGCTTTGGAACCATCTTGGCGCCGCCGGCATGGCGCCGCAGCAAACGGCGTTGCTGGCGCGCAACGCGGTGCGGATCGGCGTGGGCACGCGCGACGCCTGGCCGGCGATTCGCGCCATAATCGAGAACGCCGCCGCCGAAGTTCGGCAGGACCAGCTCCTTGTCCAGCGCGACCTGCCGCTGGTCCTCGACGTCGGAACACTGAACGAACCGCAATCGCTTTTCGTTTACGACGACCAAGGACGTCTCGACGGGAAGACGTTTCCCGCGGGGACAAAGCTCATTCAATTCGATTATGCCCTTCACCCCAGCCTGGGCGGAAGCGTGGAAGTGCACGTCGGGTTCGAGCTGCGCCAGGCGCACGGGGGCATGGCCTGGGACACGGCCGATGGCGTGGTTCGCCAGGTGCCCGCCGAGGAGCGCTACCTGTTCACCAGTTCGCGTGCCGCGTTCACGGTGCCGCCGGAGGGGTTTATGGTCCTCGGTCCATCGGAACTGGCGGACAACCGGCATCTGCTGGGCGGCAGTTTCTTCACGGCGGGGAGCCCGGGCGCGGCACGGGAGATCGTGCTTATCGTCACGCCGCTGCCGCATCGCGTGCGGGCGGATGCGCGGAGCCGGGGGCGCACGCCATGACCGCCGTGCCGCCGGGATCGCCGTTTGATGAAGGCGTCTATCGCGCCCTTTGTGAGAACCTCGGGGTTCCGCTGTTGGCCTGCGATACGGGATTGAAGATCTGCCTGTGGAACCACGCCGCTGCGCGGCTCTTCGGCGCCGCGGAGCAGCGTATGATCGGCGCGCCGGTGGTGTCTGTCTTTCCCCTGGAGCGCCGCGGCGCGGTCGAGTTGATGGCGCGCGACGCCATCCACAGCGGAAACCCGCACCACCTCGACTTCGACGACCGCGATGCCACCGGGAAGCGCCGCGAACTCACCTGTTCATTCGCCCCCATTGTCACCGATGCCGGGAACCGCATCGGCGCTTCGATGTGCATCACCGATATCAGCTTGCGCATGGCGGTCCAGAGTGAACTGCACCAGCAGCGCAAAATGGCTTCGCTGGGGAACCTGGCCGGGGCCGTTGCGCACCATTTCAACAACATCCTCGGCGGCATCACCACCGGGGTGGATTTCGCGCTGGGCGTGGGTTCCCCCGAGACGGCCATGCGCGTGCTCAATCAGACCAGCAAGGCTCTGGCCCGCGCCACCGCGCTGCTCAAAGGACTGATGGTCTTTTCCGAGGGTGACCGCCGCGGCGAGGACCTCAGCGATTTGACGGAAGTCGTCAATGACGTTGCGGACGAAATCGAACGCGCCGTCGCTGCCACCGGCATTGCCTTTACGCTCCGCATGCCCCGGCTGCCGGTGCTGCCGGTGGGGCGCAGCCAGCTTTCCACCGTACTGCGCAACCTCACCCAGAATGCCATCGAAGCCATGCCCGATGGTGGTGCGTTGACCATTACCGTGGCGCCGCAGGCCGATCGACTATTGCTGCACGTGCGCGACACCGGACGCGGCATGGACGACGAGCAGCTTCTCTATCTGTTCGAGCCCTTTCGCAGCACCAAGGGTCGGCTCAGTGCTGACGATAGCGGCGGCGCCGGGCTGGGGCTGGCCATCGCGCACGGCATCGTCCAGACCATGGGCGGCACCATCAACGTCACCTCGCAGATCGGAAAGGGTTCCTGTTTCACCGTCTCGTTGCCGCTGGCGGTTGGGGAACGGGGGCGCGATTGACGCCCGTCGGCGTCGATTCCGTCATGCGCGTTCGTGGGTGGATCGGTCTTCGTTTACGGACAGGGGGCCGGACAGTCGGTGGCCTCAAAGGGGAGCTTCAGGTAGGCCAACACCGCGGTCTGAATATCCGTCGTGTTGACCGTGCGGTTGGGGATGCAGGGCGCCAGGTCCGCCTGGCCGGTTTCGAAGATTCTCGAACCGACATAGGCGGCGATCATGAGCTGAACATCGGTGAAATTCACCAGCCCGTTCTGGTCGAGGTCACCCCATACGCCCGTCGTGACGGTCGCCGGCGGGCGCCACGGACCACCTTGCAGGTACACCAGATAAGTGGAGGTCGGTCGGATTTCTTCGCCCGTCACATACACGGTGCACCATTGCGACGGCAGGCGGTACACGGGGTTCTCTCCCAACGATCCGTCGGCCTGCACGTACAGCCACAGGCAGTTGATCGCGCCGTCGAACGTCGAGCCGCTGATTCGGATGGCGACCGGATCAGTGCCCGCCGGTGGATGGACCGCGAGGTAGCGCGAACCCACCGCGCGGGCCAGCGGCTCGCATTCGTCGGGTACACCGTTGCCGTTGCAATCCGCGCTGAGTCCGCCGTTCACGTCGCAACTGTCGGCCGCGCCGTTGCCGTTGCAGTCCGGCTCGCACTCGTCGGGGATTTCGTTGCCCGTGCAGTCTTCACTCTGGCCCCACGCAATGTCGCAGCTATCCGGGAATCCGTTCAGGTTGCAGTCCCCGGCCAGCCCGGTGGAAATGTCGCATTCGTCGGGAATGCCGTTGGCGTTGCAATCGTCGCTGGCGCCGCTGGAGATGTCCAGTTGGTCCGCGACGCCGTTGCCGTTGCAGTCAGTGTCCGAGCCGCGAACGGTGTGCTTTAGGTAGGCCGAATCCACGATGCGGCCGTGCTGGTAACTCTCAAACCCAAAAATCAGTTGACCGCTGGGCACTACGCCCGGAACGATCGGAACTTGAATCTGCACCTGGTACGCGTTGGGCATGGAATAGCGCACCAGCCCCAGGGACGGCCCCCATCCACCGGGTCCTCCTCCGTTCAGCGTGTTACGAATCGGCAAGTACTGCGGGTTATCGAACTCCACCCCGCGTACGATTCGGTCGTACCCGCGCGCGTAACCGGTGCCCCAGAGATTGTCGATGTTGAGGAACAACTGAAATTGCCACCCGGCGGACAAGGGGCGCGGGTCGTTGAACAAAATGTTGAAATTGATTTCCTGTGAGTTGTAGGACCCGGTGATCGACTCAAACCCGGCCGCGCCCACGGGCGCAGAGATCATTAGCACGGCCAGCGAAGCGCGAATCGTACGAGACGCGCTTCGCTTGGCGCATAGAATGCCGAACATGCCCGAGTCGATCGGTTGGTGACGCAATTCGCTCTCTTTGCGAGGGAACCCCGGCCCCCAATACAATTCCTGACAATTGGCCTGCGCGGCAGCCCGCACCGCCAAAGACCGGTAATATAGGTAGCGGAGGCTAACTGGCGTGTCCAGCGCTTTTTCGGACCAAAAAAACAGCGCATAAGTACGGCCAATTCATTAACTTATGGTCGGCGCTGCGACAACGATGCGCGATGGCCCGAGCCCAGGCAATCGGGTTTCAAGGCTTGGTCCACTCGGCCAGCCAGGCCAGGACCGTCTCGTGCCAGAGGATGCTGTTGTGCGGTTTGAGCACCCAGTGAT
>CAZMVD010000041.1:0-4595 GCA_964569425.1 uncultured Phycisphaeraceae bacterium | reverse complement strand
GCTGGGAATGCCGCGGCGCTGCAATGCGGTGAAGGTGGCCATGCCCTGTGTTTCCACGACACGGAAATCGAGGGCGCCGTGGATGACCAGCATGGGGGTTTTCCAGTTTTTCACGAGGGTGATCGGGTTGTGCTTTTCGTAGCCCTCGGGATTGTCCCACGGCGTGCCCATGTGGTCCCACTCCGGGAACCAGAGTTCTTCGGTGTCGTAGTAGGCGAAACGCTCATCCAGATTACCATCGTGTGACACCAGGCAGCGAAAGCGATCGGGCCAGGCGCCGGCGATCCAGTTGATCATGTATCCGCCGTAGGAGGCGCCGAGTGCCGCCACGCGGTCACCGTCCATCCAGGGGTAGCGCTCGAGCGCGGCGGCCAGGCCCTTCTGTAAATCTTCCAGCGGCTTGCCGCCCCAGTCGCCGCGGATGGAATCGCAAAACGCCTGTCCGTAGCCGGTGGAGCCGTGGAAATCGACCATGACGGCCGCATAACCTGCGCCGGCGTAGGCCTGCGGGTTCCAGCGGTAATGGAACTGGTTGCCGAACGAGCCCTGCGGCCCGCCGTGGATCAGGAAGGCCACGGGGTATTTCTTCGTCGCGTCGAAGTCCACCGGCTTGACCACGTAGGCGTACACCTTTTCGTCGTTCCAGCCCTTGAAGGTGAACTGTTCGGGTTCGCCCATGCGAGTTGCGCTGAGGCGTTTTTCATTGATGCGGGTGATAGAGCGCAGGTCGCTGCCGTCGATCCGCGCCGAGTGCAGTTCGACCGGTGAACGCAGATGCGCCAGGCCGAAGACCACGCGATCGCCCGCGATGCCGATCGAACCGATTTGTCCCTGCTCGATCACCAAGCGTACATCGCCCGAGGTGGCATCCACGGCGAACAGTGAGTGCTGCCCGAGGTGATCGGCGGCGGTGTAGATCGTGCGGCCGTCGGCGGACCAGGTGATGGAGCCGGGTGAGCGGTCCCATCCTTCGGTCAGCACGCGGGACTTTCCGTCGGGCCAGCTCTTGAGGACGATGCGGAGGCGATCGGCTTCGTATCCGGGGCGGGCCATGGCGAGGTAGGCGAGCGTGCGTCCGTCCGGCGAAAACACCGGGTGGGCGTCCCAGGCTTCGTTGGCTTCGGTGAGGCAGCGGGGCTTGGCGGATGCGTCGATCGGCACCAGGTAGAGGTCGAAATCGGTGGACCAGGCTTCCGCGCGGCCGACGTCGCGCGCGGTGAACACCAAGGATTGTCCGTCGGGCGTGAAGGTAAAGTCGTCGGAGCCGCCGAAGGGTTTGGGCGGACTGTCGGCGTCCATGTCGCCCATCACGTCGATGACTTCGTCCGGCTTCGCCAAGGCGGACACGAAGAGGTGGGCGCGGCGGCCGTCTTTCCAGGCGTCCCAGTGGCGGATGAACAGCCGGTCGTAGATTCGACCCGAGGCTTTTCTTTTCGCGTCCGCATCGAGTTTTTCTTTGGTCTGTGCGGGGGAAAGGCCGGGGAACACTTCCATCGCCAGTGCCAGGTGGGTGGCATCCGGCGAGAGCGCGAAGTTCCCCACGTCCAGCGGTTGCTTCGTGACCGGCTCCGCTTCGCCGCCATCGAGGGAGATGCGCCACACCTGCGACGAACCGGAGCGGGTGGAAAGGAAGTACAGGTGTTTGCCGTGGTGCGACCAGCGCGGGTGATGGTCGGCGGCGGGGTCGCTGGTCAGCCGGCGCAGGCCGCTGCCGTCGACGTTGACCAGCCACAGGTCGGTGCGGCCGCGGTTGGCGTCCAGGTCGGTGGTGCGCAGCACGAAGGCGATGCGTGCGCCGTCGGGCGAGACCTGCGGATCGCTGATGCGCTCCATGGCGACCATGTCGTGCACGGAGAAGGGGTGCGTGGCCGTATCCTGCGCCGCGACCGGCGATGCAACGACCAGTACGCCTGCGATCCAACCCAGTGCCACCCGTTGACTCTTGCGCATGGAAACCTGCCTTCCGTTCGCTATGGCTGTTCGATTCGCCGCGGCGCCATCCCGGGGCCCCGCCGTCGGCACCGTTGTAGCATCAGCGAGGCCGGGGCGACAGTCGGCAGTGGTCGCGGCTCGTTGCGGTGACGGGCTGCTTGCGCGGATCCCCGCGGCCGCTGCGGGACGTGAGCCGGGCGCAGCGCAACTCGTGGAAAGCGGTTACGCTTTTTGATCCTGCCCCGGAGGGGCAGCGGAAGAGCCCACAGGCGATGGCGATCAATCGAAGACGTAGCGCTCGTCAACCTCGATCTCGTGGGCGCGGAGCAGTCGGATGAGTTCGGACCTGAAATCCTCCCTCCGGTGATGCTCGTGCTGCCCGGCGATGTATTTTTTCACGGCTCCTTCCTGAGACTTGCTGACGGTAAATACCGAGTATCCCTCCTGCCATGCGAAGCCGCCGAGAGTCGGGAAAGTGTCGTGGACCCACTTTGACGATCGGGCCTTCACGGTGCGCATCAAATCTGAATCGGCTGCGTCGGGGCGCCAACGCAGATACAGATGCACATGGTCCTCGATGCCGCCGATGTCGTAGAGCACGCCCTTCTCGGCCCGGACGATGCCGCCCATGTACGCATAGAGACGTTCCGCTACTTCGGGCGTTAACCACGGATTGCGGTGCCTGGTGCTGAAGACGATGTGCAGGAGAATCTGGGAGTAGGTGCCGGGCATGTCTGGGCTTTCTGTGAACGGTGCTGTTCCTTCGCCCCTCCGGGGCGAGTAAGAGAATCACGCGACCGTGTTCCACGGGTTGCGCGTCGGGCGGCTGCGCCGCCGCGCCGCTCCACCCGCGGCTACAACCCGGCGCCCCGTTGGGGCGCTGAGCAGGTGGAGCCATTGCGCGGTGGTGAGCGCGGATCAGAGTCCGGCTGCGCCGTCCTCGATGTTCATCGCCGCCGCTAGCGCGAGCGCGTTACGAAGAATGCTGGTACCGTACTTACGAGCCAGTTGAAGCACTTCACGCGCACCCCGCTCGGTCCAATCGGCATCGCGGACGAGGGCGGTAACAATCAGGTCGTCAGTCGCGTCATCGCCTACGGCGGCGATGATGGTGTCGTACTCCTCGACAAGAACGTCGGTAATGAGTTCGGGCATGGTCG
This sequence comes from uncultured Phycisphaeraceae bacterium, assembly GCA_964569425.1. Lineage (GTDB taxonomy): Bacteria > Planctomycetota > Phycisphaerae > UBA1845 > UBA1845 > JACQXM01. The sequence continues at coordinate 1,503 of CAZMVD010000041.1, read as the reverse complement.
CATCTCCACAAGGGTCGGATGGGTCAGGCGGCGTCAAACACATTTTCCCGGTGCCAGCGCAGGCACGCTGGGTCGGGATAGAACCGGGTGGGGGGGATGATCTTCGCACCGTGGCGTGCGGATACAAGGTCGGCGGCTGCTCGGTCATTCAGTTTACGAACACGTCCGCTCACACGTAGGGTCAAGTCGTCCTCTATCGTGAGGAGGCCCGAGTCGAATAGCCGATCGAATGTGGCCGACATGCACACGCCGTTGGTCGGGTCTGCACGGCGGCGTTCGTCCACCCTCCAGGGAATGATGTGCCCGGCAACGAGGCACTCTACGAGCGGAAGCCCGGTGACACAGCATCGGTTGTTGTAACTGCTGGTGACCGCGTCGCGGAAGAACGATTGATGCAATCGCTGCTTGACCGTGACGATCTTCTCCGACGGGCCAGTTGGAGCCATTAGCGGCGTATCGGCACGCTCGTGCGGTTCTCGCTCGCGGCGCAGGTCGTGAGCGCGGACGATGAGGCCGTTCCAGTCAGCGTGAAATTCGTTCCAGATGGCCTTGTCTAGTTTGCTACCGTGCGTCAGGCCGGAAATGTCGCGGGCGGCGAGTTGCGGGTCGAAGGCCCCAAAGTTGCCGAGCTTTCGGGCGACAGAGGCTGGTGTGCGGTGGAGAAGCGCGGCGAGTTCCTTCACGCGCGAATCGGTCGCCTTGGTGCGCTGGAACGGGATGCGGCAATACAACTCGAACGCGAGAATTAGTTGTTCGCGCGTCCACGGTTGACCGTCGTTGGCAGGCCGCTCAGCCATCCGTTATCTCATGCCGCGATGCGGGCCGACGCAACCACGTGAAGGGTCAAGTCGATGACACGTGGGCCGTCCCCTTCCGGTTCCGTGTCGAAGCGGAAGGTCGTCGGACAATCGCGTGCTTCTTTCGCGTCGAATGGCGTTATGCGGAAGCGGTGGGAACTAATCCGTTCGATTGCCACGGTGTCGCCGGGCTTGATGCCATACTTCGAAAAAAACTCCCGCGCCCATGCGCGATCTCGGAAAAAGCGGCGCGGCTTCCCGGAACGCGCCTCCGTCGGAATGTCTGTCATCACCGGCTCGGCTATGCCGTCAACGTCGAGCCGAAGTAGCTTACCGCGCTTTCCGTTCTTCGTTGCCGAACCGTAACAATCGGCGGGGAAGAAATCGGTGTGCCCCGTCAAATTCAGATGGTTCTGCCGCAGGTTCCCCGCGGTGACGCATATCAATCGCTTGCGATGTCCGACCCGTCCGCTCATGATCGCTCCTTGTTTGCGTCCAACGGATTATACCAGAATCATTCGACCCAATAAACGGTGAGGTGCCGGGCATGTCTGGGCTTTCTGTGAACGGTGCTGTTCCTTCGCCCCTCCGGGGCGAGTAAGAGAATCACGCGACCGTGTTCCACGGGTTGCGCGTCGGGCGGCTGCGCCGCCGCGCCGCTCCACCCGCGGCTACAACCCGGCGCCCCGTTGGGGCGCTGAGCAGG